>CACXEN010000174.1 GCA_902766675.1 uncultured Erysipelotrichaceae bacterium | reverse complement strand
GCAAGTGCCATGCCTGAATATACACCTTTTTCAACTTCTTCTTGATTGCCTTTGCCATATGCTTGCGAGATAACAACTGTTGATCCAGAAGTAACGCCAATCGTAAATCCAAATAATAAATTAATGAAAGTACCTGTTGATCCACCTACTGCACCTAGTGCTTCTTTACCTACTGCATTTCCTAAAACAATTGCGTCTACTGTGTTATACAACTGTTGGATAATGGAACCAAACATAATAGGAAAAAAGAACAACAATAATTGCTCACGGATATTACCATTTAGTAAATCTTGTCTTCTTTTTTTCTCTTTCATATGATTGAAAGTATAGCACTCCCATAAAGAAAAGAAAGAGTTTTTCACTCTTTTTAAAACTATTTACATAATGCATCCGCAAGTATTTCTAATTGTCTATGACTTTCCTCATTTAAGCATGTTTTGATAGTAACTGCTTCTTCCAAAATTTGTACATCTTTTTGATTCGCCAACATATTTGTCATGACTTTTTTAGCAGCTGGTCCCCATGTACCATTTTCTATCAAAGCTACTTTTCTATTTTGATAATTTCTTTCTACCAATGCATCAATCAAGAATTTCATATTTGGGAATATTTCACCATTGTATGTGGTCGTTGCCAAAACTAAGCGATCATATCTAAATACATCTTCCACAATCTCTGCAAAGTCATCACGCACAGCATCAAATATTGAAACTGATGGAGCTCCTTTTTCTTCTAACATTTGTTTTAGAAGTTCTGCAGCTTGTTTTGTATGTCCATATACTGATGTATATACGATTACAACACCACTATCCTCAGGTGTATAACTAGACCATGTATTATATATATTTACATAATATGAAATATTCTCATTTAATACTGGTCCATGAAGTGGACAAATGATTTGAATATCTAAACCTTCTAATTTATGAAGTAAGTTTTGAACTTGTTGTCCATATTTTCCAACAATTCCAAAATAATATCTTCTTGCCTCACAAGCCCAATCATCTTCTTCAACATCATTCGCACCAAATTTCCCAAATGCATCTGCTGAGAATAAAACTTTATCTTCTTCATCATAGCTCATCATTACTTCTGGCCAATGCACAAATGGTGCTGTATAGAAATGTAATGTATGTTTTCCTAATGATAAAGTATCTCCATCTTTGATTGCGATTTGTTTTACTTCTGTTTCAAAAGTAAACATATTCTTTAACATATTAAATGCTGGAGCTGTCGCTACCAATGTAATATCAGGATATAAACTAACTAGTTTTCCAATAATAGAAGAATGATCACATTCCATATGGTGTATCACTAGATAGTCTGGGGTTTTTTCTTTTAGTACTTCTTGTACATTTTCTAACCATTCTTTTTCGAATTCAGCATCTGCTGTATCCATGATTGCAATCTTTTCATCTTCAATAATGTATGAATTATATGCCATCCCTTCTGGTATGATAAATTGCCCTTCAAATAGATCCTTTTTATGATCGTTTACTCCAACATAGTAAATATCGTTTGTTACTTGCATACCACTTCTCCCTATTACCTCAACTATTATACAAACTATTCCAATTTTTTCTATTAATACTATTCACTCTTTATTGATTTATCAATGAATCTAAAAAAATATATTATAATAATCATATTAAGGAGCATAAGAATATGAAATGTCCTAAATGTGGTTTTGAAAACAAAGAAAATGCACTCTATTGTGCAAAATGTGGCGAAAACATTGTAGAAATAACAACTACATCTGAAGTCGCAAAAAAAGCCGAAGAAAAGATTGAACTAGAACTACCTAAAAACATTGATGTTGAAATGGCAAAGGTAGAAAAAGAGCTCGATGAAGAGGAAGATTTACAAACACTTCTTACTTCTTCAACTACGAATGCGACACAAACAATGGGAAATGCCCAAGCGCAAACTGTTATTCATCAAGATATATCAGAAAAACCTGAAGTAAAAGAAGATAATGGTCCAACTTTAGTGATGGCCCCAACAAAAACAGAAGAATTAATTGCGCAAAAGAAAAAAGAAAAAGCGGAACGTGACGCTAGAATTGCTGAACGTGAAGCAGAATTACAAAAAGAATTAAAACTAAAAGAACAAGCAAAACCTAAACAACAAGAAAGAGTAAAAGGAAATAGTGATGATAAACTATTTGGCTTGATTTCCTACTTCACAATGATTGGTTGGATAATTATTTACTTTATGAAAGGTAATAATCGTTCTGAATATTTAACTCGACGTTTAAATGAAACTCTCATTATCTATTTAATGTCTGTAGGTTCTTTCTTACCTCTTATTGGACCATTATTATCTTTAGCATCTATTGTGTTATGGGTAATGGGTTTATATAACGTTATTACGAATAAAGATGTAAAGTTACCAGTCATTGGAGATATAGAACTTATTAAGTAGGAGTTTTTTATGATTATTCAAAGTAGTAATGTTTGGATTGCAGGAAATTTCATGCCTGCCCAAATCGAAACAACAGGTAAAACAATTAGTGCAATTTATCCATATGGAGAAAAAGAAGTCGATGTAGATTACAAAGACAATTGGATTCTTCCAGGATTTATCGATATCCATTGCCATGGTGCCTATGGATATGACACAAATGATGCAGAAGAAGACGGTTTAAAAAAATGGGCAAAAAATATTGTTAGCGAAGGTGTAACTGGATTTCTTTCTACTACTGTAACTGATAGTAAAGAGACTTTACTAAAAGCAGTTAAAAATGTGGCAGATGTAAAAGATATGCATGAAGCTGGAAAAGATGGTGCAGATATCTTAGGCATTCACTTTGAAGGCCCATATTTAAACAAAGAGTATAAAGGTGCACAACCTGAACAATATATTCTTCCTGCCTCTGTCAGTGAATTTGAAGAATACCAAGATGCCGCAAATGGTTTAATCAAAGTAATGACCATTGCGCCAGAAAATGATAAAGATTACGCACTTACAAAATATGCAAGCCAACATGGTGTTGTTGTATCGATTGGTCATTCCGCTTGTACATATGAAGATGCTTATCTAGCAATCGCAAATGGTGCTACTTCTATCACCCATACATTCAATGCCCAAACACCATTCAATCACCGCAATAATGGAATTGTAGGTGCTGCATTACGATTAAGAAATGTATATAGTGAAATCATTTGTGACACAAAGCATTCCACAAAAGAAGCGCTGAATATATTCTTCCAATGCAAAGGTAAAGATCATGGTGTTATGGTATCAGACTCTCTATTATGTAAAGGTGGTAAGCCACATGAAATATTCCAATTCGGACCAAACACTGTAGAATTATCCGATGATGGTACAGCATATATTCAAGGTACACATACATTATCTGGATCAACCATGCGTATGTGTGATGGATTAAAGAATTTAATCACGAAAGCCAATGTATCTTTAGAAGCTGCGATTAATTCTTGTACATTGAATCCTGCCACACTCTTAAAACTAGATGATCATATTGGTAAGATTCAATCTGGATATGATTGTGATCTTGCGATATTAGATAAAGATTATACAGTTGTACAAACATATGTGAAAGGTATTGCACAAAAATGACCTAGGTTCTCCTAGGCCATTTTCTTTATTTCATTGTAAACATATTTCCATCCGTTAATATCGTAATCGTATCTCCTGCTTCATGCATAATCATATCGATGACATCCACATATTTCGCACGATATATTTGATTATCCGTATCTATTACATATATCCAAGTATTTCCTTCAATATCAATTGTTTGAATCTTTTGAATTGTAATCGTCTTTTCTTCAAAATCACTTCTATCTGCGATATCATCTATTTCTAATTCACTATGTATCAGTGTGCGATATTTTTGAATGCATTCTTCTTGTGATACTGCTGTAGACACAAGATTATATTGTTCAACATTTACTGCCGCATACATTTTCACAAGATTATTCGCATCTTTTAATACCATGATATATGTTGGAGTTCCATCCACATTGATTAAGCTCGGGAAAGATGCTTGATATCTTTTTTCTTGTACCTCACCTTCTGCACTTTTCATTGCGGAGAATTCATCTGCGCCAGCAGAGGTGATGAATCTTGTTTCAGAAGTTCTTTCATTCGCTAAAATGAAACCAATATTTGAACTATCTCCATTGACTGATGTGATACCGGTATATACCCAAATATCTCCATCTTTGGCAATATATCCATAATCAGGAATATATGTTTCTTCATCATCTTCTGAAGGCATAACTGTTACTTGACGACAATCTCTTTGTCCAAAGATAGAATTTATAAATCCATGTTGTAACTGTGCATGATCATTATATTGATCGCAAATTAAATCACCAGAGAATACAACATCTACCCATTGTGGAATATCTTTTACTTCACTGCGAGATACTTCACCATTAATTGGATTTATTAATAGAGCCCCAATTACTTTTTTACCACCAAACAAACCAATTGTATGATCATAGATTGATGCGACATACCAAGGATTCCCTTCTTCATCTATTTCAAAATGTAAATTATCAAATAATACATTTGGATATGCCATTCGAATATGTCTTGCTAAATCTTTAGAAAAGTAAGCAGATGGTACATATTTCATACCTTCTTGTAAAGAAACATAATCTGCAGACATATCAACAGGATTTACAATAACATAACCTGGTACGCCATTTTCTTTATTGCTCAACCATTTAAAGAAACCATCATATGTTAAAGGAGATACTTTCATTGGCATTTCACTTTTATTAATTTGGATATAATTTCCGACATTGTATTGTGAAACAACTCCTGATAAGGAACCGATTTCTCTATCGCCTAATCTTTCAGCTGATGCTGTATCCATTAAAGCGATAGATTCTGTTTTATCTACAGAAGGAATTAAACCTATTTCTCCATCTTCAACTTGTAAAATTTGACTATATCTTTTTGCATGAAATATTCTTGATCCTCCAATACCAGCTAATACCATTACCGAAATTAGTAAAACTAAGACTAATGTAGGAACTTTCAGTGATGCTGGTTTTCTTTTTATCGATGCATAGAAGAATAAATTCATTAAATAGAAGAAGCTAATTAAAAATAGATAAATCCAAAACGCTACTGACTTTAGATTTAATGCAGGTATCATTAAATACCAAAGGATATAAGCAGGAATTAATGTGATCAATAAAACAATCAGATATGTTTTGATATCTCCTTTTCCTTCCCATAAACTACGTTCATTCACAACATCTACTATTTTTTGTTTTGTTTTCATTTCGACCTCCATCAAAAAAACAGATACTGCATCAGCTGTATCTGTTAAACATATACAGCCTAGCTGTATATGAGTCTCACCTTTCAAATAAACCGGGCTTTAGCCGTGCTGACGATTTATTACACGTATGTGGGTTACTCCCTCATTACGATTATATTATAGCATAATTTGACCGGTGGTCAATATTAGTTCATTCTCTTTAAATCTGCTAGAAGTTCATCTGTTCTATCTTCACCGATAGCTGTAGCAGTAATGATTAAATAGAATTTTCCTTTTACTTCATATACTTGTTTTTGGTATAAGTGAGTACCTTGTACATCATAATCCATTACCATGCAATTTTTTTCTTCTCCAAAAACAGTTGTTTTTGTAATTTCAATATTTACATTTGAAGCACCTAAGCCTGCAGTTAATTGTTCTTCTAATGATGGTAATGCTGCTTCCATGATATCTACATCTTTTACAAGACTTGTAGGTAATTTTTGAACAATCATATTTACAGTATCACCTGTTGCATTATCCACCGCATACATAACATATGCTGCTGTTCCAGATTCAACTAGTTTTTCAAAATCATCGTTATCCATTGAATCTGATGTAAAATTAGAAATTTGTTGCAATTCTTCGCTATTTGCTAAATACCATTTATCTCCTTCAAACTTTACATTGAAGAAGTCATTGGTATATGCAGTGTCTGTTGTTTCTCCTGCACTAAGTACTGCTTCTTCAACTGATTGTCCGCATCCAATAATTCCTAATGCCAAAGTCATCATTACAGCAATTTTAATTAATTTCTTCATTTCTTTTCTCCTTATTCATAATGAACTTCTGTGATTTCTGATTTTAGAATACGAGCATTCTCTTCTAGTTGTTTTCCTTCCCAGATATATGAACGCGTAACTCGCCCTGAAATCAAACAAATAATCTCGTATGGAATTGTATTTAAATCTTTTGCCATATCTTCTAAATGAATATGTGGCCCGAAAATTTCTACATCTGTTCCAATTGGGACCTCTTTTTCCAATCGTACCATCACTTGGTCCATACAGATTCTACCAACAATCGTGGCATATTGTCCATCAATATAAACACACCTACCTTGGTTGGCTCTTACTAAGCCATCCGCATATCCAATTGGAAGTGTCGCAATGATTTCATCTCCTTGTGCCTCATAGGTAAATCCATATCCAATGCGATCACCTTTTGCGACATGTTTGACCATGATCACTTTTGTATGTAGTGATATTGGATGGCGCAATTCTATGCCATAGCTATTCACTCCATACATTCCAATTCCAACTCTACAAGCGTTTGTTAAATCATCTTGGAATGAAATTGTTGCATCACTATTATCACTATGAATCCAATGAAAAGAATAATCCAACTCTTTCACAATAGATTCAAATTTAGAAAATTGTTTTTTGGTATCTGTTTGCTCAGGATCATCCGCACAAGCAAAATGTGTAAATATACCATCCACATTACACTCTTGTTCTAAAAGTATATTGAGTGCTTCTTTTGCTTCATCTAATGTACGAAAACCAATTCGATTCATTCCAGAATCTATTTTTAAATGAATCTTTAGATTCTTACAATTTGTTGTTTGAACTTGATGAACCCAATCTTTAGAATATGCAGCGACACTAATATTTTCTTTTATTAATATTGGTACATCCTCTTTTTCAGTTGCTCCAAGAATCAAAAGTTCTCCGTTATACCCTTCATTTCTTAGCATCAATGCTTCATCCAAAGAAGAAACCGCAATCATTTCTGCTCCAACAGATAAAACAGCTCTTGCAACATGACTATCTCCACAGCCATATGCATCAGCTTTTAATACTGCGATAATTCTCTTTTTGCATATTTCTTGAATGCGCTTGACGTTATCCGCAATCGCATCTAGATTCACTTCCATCCAAGTATTTCTAAACATACTTTCTCCTTATAAGATCACTGCATAATTATATGCATAATATATACCAATTGCTTTGATTGCCAAAACGATTAAGCTAGTGATATCCACGCTCAATAAATTTTTTAGCCATAATTCAAACATATATAACAATAATGAAGGATCTATCACACTACTTAAAAAACCTAGTGGTGTAAAAAGCGCAACCATATCCCCAACAAATATAGCTATAACCATAATCACTGCTGAAGCAATCGCAAACCTTTTATGAACGCCACGACCAACTGTACGTATTACATATGCAATGCACCACCCAATCGCTACATAGATAACTGTTGATTGTACATGAATAAGATTCACTAAAAAGCCATAGGCAAAGCCTAAAACGATTCCAGTTGCTAGTCCTGCAAGTATTGCTAGTATAAAACGTGTGTTAGAATCTAAAGTTCTAGAATTATAGATTTGCATTTCTCCTCCAATTCAAGAATAATTGTAGCATAAAGACAGATACGCTTTTAGAAATTTCGTTGTTGACGCTGTTATTTGCTTGTGCTACTATAAATAGGCATTCGACGTTGGAGGTTTAGCTCAGTTGGGAGAGCATCTGCCTTACAAGCAGAGGGTCGGCGGTTCGAGCCCGTCAACCTCCACCATTTTATTTGCCGACTTAGCTCAATTGGCAGAGCAATTGATTTGTAATCAATAGGTTGTAGGTTCGATTCCTATAGTCGGCATATGACCTGAAAGAAAGCCCACGAAATGGGGCTTTTTATTATTTTCGTGGCATGAAAATGGCATGAATTTTTT
>CACXEN010000173.1 GCA_902766675.1 uncultured Erysipelotrichaceae bacterium | reverse complement strand
ATTTCCAGCTAACATGGAGAACAAAGCCTTATCTTCGTCCGCCATACCGCTACTATCCATATCACTCAATTTATAATCAGCGTGCCATTTCCCTATTTCGGCTGGCATTTCATCTTTTCCACTTTCAGAATTACTACAAGCAGTAAAAAAAACACTTAGCATTAATAATACAGTAACAAATACTATTTTTGATAAGTTTCTCATTTATGTATTCTCCTTATATTCCTACAGCAATTAATCCTATACCACAAGATGCTACACAAGTAATACACTGAACTATTTCTTGATAATTATACTTCACAATATCTTCTCGAATACCAATCGTCCAAATTCCGAGTGAACTTACACAACACAAGAGAATCAGTAATAATAAGGAGTGATTTAATGTTGAATTTACAACAGAAATGCTAATTACAAAAGCAAGAATACATATTAGGGTAATTTGCCAACGAATACTCTTTTTCACCCAAGAACCTTGACACTTTATAAACACTAATGAAACGATAATTGCAGACGCAATCAAAAAAGCAACAGGAATTATATACCCTTTCTTCGCAAATATAATACCTGGTATTGATAACACTGTAATGATTAAGGAAATAAAAATATGCGCATCTCCATCTAATCTAATCAAATAATATACTGGGTTTTTCTTACTGCCTGAATTCGTAGAAGGAATTGAATATAGAAATACTAAATATAATAGTGTAGATACAGAAAGAAGGATAAATGATTCTATAGATCTATTGGATTCATATATCCTGAACAGCAGAACAAATCCTCCTAACGAAAGTGTAAAAAACGCATCTGCAATCATGCTATAATTAAAATCTTTTGCCCGTTCATACAAAACAACATATATAACGGTTAATACCACCATTAGAATTATAAACAACGGCACATAAAAGCCTGATGTAATCCCTTCAAGTCTTTGTGTTATTGCTTCTTTTGTTGCAAACTTCATAAAATATTGTCTGTAAAAAAGATTAAGAGCAACGAAGCACAGATTAATCAAAAAAGCCATCCAAAAAGCTTTATCGTTATTTGAGTCTTTGAATTCATTCGTATTATACTTTATATACTTTGTTGAAAACAAATCCGTAAGCAAAAAAACAATTACCGTTATAACAGTATAACGAAATGTAACAAGTGGTAAATCCCAAAAATAATAAAAGCCTAAAAGAAACAGTATCTGTCCTGAGTACTTTAAACAACGTCGTACAAGATAATGATTAAACTTTGATGATCCCGACATAATGAAGAATATAAAAGCTAATCCTAACGAAATAATAATACCCCAAACATTAGCTTTCCCCATCGGTTCAAAATGAATCTTATTTTTTAGGACAAAAGGCAACCACATGCCAAATAGTGTTAATGTCGCGATAAACACAATATATGACAACTTACTCGTAACACCAAAATTTGCTTTTTTATCATCAAGTAACGTTCCAAGGAACAACAATATTGAACCAACAAAAAATGATATTAATCCAACTAACGAGTAATGGGAAATTAAGACTACTAGCATTAGTATCACTACACATAGATTCGTTGATACAAATTTTATCATTTTATCTGTCACTGAAGCCACCTCCATTAATTTATTGCCAATATCAATGGATAAACAAACCATATTATCATCATAGCAAACATGCAGATTTTATTATATGCGTATTTATATTTGACCAACGAATAGCACATCACACCATATATCAAGGTTGGGATAATTGTAAACACCAATCCCCAACCAATTAATACAGAATCATGATGTACGGAGTGTCCACAAACGAAAAGAAAAGCCCAAATGATTGCAGTCCAAATTCCTCCTAATATTGTTACTAACAAATTAGTTTTTTCTTGATTGAGTATTCCAATTAACCTGTCCTTTACATTCTGATCTGTTGAAGGTATTCCAGGAGACGAGTAATACGCAAAAGCACTTTTTAATGAATCTGGTCGCATATCATAAAAATAATAGAAATTTCCTAATTCGACTCTTGCCTTAACATGTCCGTTTTCGGCTGCTATCTCTAAGAGTTTTATGCCTTTTTTTAGTTGTAAAGATTGATTAGGCAAAACAGTGTTTTTTTCAGATACTGCTTTGAATTCTTCAAGATAAATCATACCTAACTCATACATAGCCGTTGCTGAACCTGCTTTTACAAGCTCTTCATAGATTTCTGCAGCTTTATCAGTATTTCCAGAATCCTTTTGCAGTCGTGCAGCATCCAACTTCTTTCGCTCTATTGTTGGCTCTAAAGTGTTACTTGTTTGAACAAATGACTCGTTAACCGGATCATATGCAGTAATAATTTCATGATTAAAACTCACGCCGATAACTATACATAACATAGCAACATAATCTCTTGCCACTGAATTCTTTAATCCGGTAGCATTAACAACTGACATTATAAGGTTGTTAAGCTCTACACGATTAGAATACTTATCAGAGTTTACAATAAAATCTTTTATTGTGTCACATGATAACACTAATATAAGTTGATGTAACTCAGTCGATTTTATGGAATCGCCAAAACAAGTTAGTAGTTTTACCTCATTCAACAGTTCTTGCTTGCCTTCTTTTTGGACAAACTCTTTCAACTGAGATTGCAATTTATAACTCATATTATCCTCCATTATTTTTTTAGCTTGAAATCAAACTTCTGCAGTTCTCTGATCCACTCTTGAGGAGAATAGCAAATGATTGTTTCGTTCTCTCTTAAAACATTCGAACGTTTAAATACATTTCTAAACATATTTTGAATATTTTGAGGAAGTGCCTCCCAACGCTTCACACGAGGAATGTCTTCACCCATTACCCCTATTCGATTTCTTCTATCATCTTCATCAAAAACAAAATATACATTTCTCATATAGTGCATTACCCATCCTTGATGTCCACTTATTGAATCATCATTCTTTTTATATAGTAGGTTTTTACCCTCAAATGGATACATGCCAACTAAAAGCTTGAATAAAACCGTTTGGTAAGAATACATATCCGAATAGAAGTCATAATTGTTACCATGATAGAAAGCAAAGGGATCCGTCAGTTCTGAATAGTATTCTTCCTCTTTCAAATGCATTTGGTTGTTTTTTTTCGATAGATAGGTATGAAATTGAAAAACGATTTCGTTTTTTTCAACTCCGACAAAAATCATTCTTTCATCCCAGTACCTATATATATAACCATTTTTAAAAAGATTATCTAAAGCATTCAAATAATTAAAAACAATATCTTTAATTCTTGGTGTTTCAAATCCATCAAAAGATTTTCCCCTTGTTATCTGCATCAAGTTTTCAAATTTGTTATCTTTATGTCCAATTTTCTTTTTAAATAACCAATAATCATTATTTCCTAAAGACACTAAATCGCTGGGCCAAACAAATGCCTTTAACATAGGTGTAGCAATAGCATTTAAAACAAAAGCAGTCCTTTTCCTTTGTTGATGTCCACATGGATAACATAAAAATTTCTCTTTACTTTTGATGTGTTCTACCTCCATCAATAGGTTTTCCCCCATCATTGTTTCAAACGATGGTGAATTTCCCGCAACACGATATATGTTATCACTGCAGATTCTACTGAAAAGAATTTCACTATTATTTAAATAATAACTCATTTGTTATTCACCACATTATTTATTCTTGTTTTTTATAATACCACCAAATCTAGACAAAAAATTCTTCTTTTCAGGCTCTTCTCTTTCTTTTGGAACTCGTTCCTTGCCTTTAGAAATGCGTTCTTTGTCTTTTGAATCATGTTCTCTTCCCTTTGAACCAACTTCTTTTTCTTTGGCAGTGTGATGTTTCTCTTTTGAAGAACTATATATTTCTTTTGATTTCCTTTCACGATCTTTGATTCGTTCCAATACTCTTCCAATCTCATCATATTCTCCATGAGAATCAATATATGATAATAGATTGGTACAAAAAATTGAGTATTTAACATTACAAGTTATATCTTTATTTCTATTCAAATACAATTCACTAATTACCAACTCCTCCGAAAAACATTCGGGATTGGTAAACACTGTAATTCGATTAGTAAAAATAAACTCAATATAATTAAACTTATCCAGGTGTGCAACTTCAAACCAAAAATCTAAATGCGTACTCTTATCTGGGGAACAATCCAAACAGTACTTTTGAAAACAATTTGTAATATGCTTTGCTTCTTCTGTAGTTAATCGAATTTCCTTCAATGTTCGACCAGATATTAGATTACTAAAAGTCCTAATGGTTTTTGCGTCTTGATAAGAAAGTCTTTCAAGTACATCTTTATTAATATGTTCTATCAAGTTAAATTGCCAATTGTAGTATGGTAAATAATTCAAATAGTCTTCAATACGACTAAATGTAAATTTCTTAAATAAAAAACTTGTCCAATAGCTCCGCTTCATTTGTTCAACTATTTGCTGTACACTTTCTTTCGACAAACCAAAACCTGAATAAAGGCAATCCTTATATTCATCCAAATCAAAATCGATGTGTTCATCAATCATCTTTTCCACTAATGAATTTGAGTACTCCATCGCCTTGCTTCTAATTGCTTTGGAAATACAAGCTCTTTCTGGTAATTCTTTTGTCTTTTGGTAAAACTCGGATAAGCTTTCCATATCAGTGACTTTCTCATTGAAATAGAATGATGCATAATAATCATCAAGAAAAGCTGCACCCTCAGAAAAACTTAACAATCTAGTTATGAATTGCTGAAAGTCATTTGTATGTTCCTCATACTCAAACAGACTTTCAAATACTTTTTCTGGATCTCTTGAGTATTCAGCTAAAATTTGCGATGCTTTGTATGAATATCCCATATCAATTAAGGGCTGATACTTAGTCATCGACAATCTATTCTCTAATTTTGAGAATAATGTATCGTTTAAGTATATGTTTTTCTCGATAATTATTCGTAGATACTTAACGATATTTTCATCAACTAAATCGTTTGAATAATCCAGTGATATATACTCTTGAAATTTTTTCAATACGTCTTCGTCAATTAACTCTTCCTCATCATCATTCTCTTCCGATAACATGTTATGCGCCATTTCAATAGTATTAAGATCCGTCGTCTTTGATTGTCCCATTCTTTCTAATGAATCTTGCAATAATTCAAAGTAATCGTTTAATGCTCCATCATTATTATCGATAATGTATTGCACAAAAGAATACTTTTTTGAATTATTCAAAATATTAGAATCTATAAATATATTATTTGAGCCAGATGTTAAATCAAAATACTTTCCACTAACTGCATCATCGGTAAATACAATCTTGGCACCTGACAATCCTCTTAAATATGAGCTTCGAAAACTAAAACTTCTCCTAATTCCGAAAGGCAAAATACTATAAATCAAAAACATGAGTTCAAAATATTCATTGAAGTCATTTGGAACTTTTATATGTAATACTACTTGATTATTGTTACTTGCCCAGTAAATCGATCTTACAAATGTTTCGTATTTAGATTCATCAGAAAACCATTTTGCTTTTATCTCATTATAGTCCAATTTCCTGGTTTTAAGGCAAGCATCATCATGTATGGTAATAATACCATTACCCGAAAGATACTCACTTTTTAAGTTCCTATTCTCATCATAAAGATTTTTTAATGAAAAATCAAAATCCTCAAAAATAAAGTTCATAAAAACTTCTGGATGAGTGTAAATATCAGTATTCTCTGATATCTGAAAAGCAAATCCTTTCACAGAAAAAGTTGGTCTGCCAAGCATATCTTTTATTCCGAATTTAATTTTTGAAACAAACACGTTGCCTCGATATTCAGATACTTCGTACATGTCCATCATTTTTCGTAATGAACCTGCTACTTGGTTTTTACTACTATGATAACTCTCAAAGCTATCCATAACTTGCTTCGGTGTATCTTGAGACTTTCCAGCTATTTTCCAACCTGCCCAGCTTTCTTGTTTTCCTAATCTTGCTAAAGTAAGCTTATAGTATTTTTCTACCATATCTTTCACCTTTACTGTGCATACTTTTTGATTTCAATGTCCAATTGATTAATATCAGCTTGGTATTTTGCGATTTCTTCTTCTATTTCTCTTCTTTCTCTTCTGTGACCAAAAAAGCCAAATGAACTTAGCTTTGCCTGCAATTCTTTAATCTTCTCAACAAGCTCAACTCTTTTAGCCAAAGCATCCTCGTTCTTTGGGGTATAAATACTCCCTGTTGCTTTAATATATCCAAATTGCTTAAATAACCAGTATAATGGCTCTTCTATTCTTTTGGGATTAGGTGGTTGAATGGGAACATCTCTCTCATACTCATTTCCATCCGAATCAATAATCAATTTTGTTTTTGTCGCACATCCTAATGTAGTAAATGCAAAGAAATTATATGTACTATAGTTTCTCTTTAGTGTGTTTTTTGTAACTCTAGCATTACTTTGAAACCACTCACTTAACTCCCTACTTATGCTGCTATACTCTTCAGCATTAAATCGATCTCCTACTGTCGTTACACGATCATAAAATACCTCACTTAATGTATTATGCATTAAATCACTTTTAGAGATACACACAGCTAATGGAATATCATTTAACCCACCCTTGCCAAATAAGGTATTAATGTTAACTAAAACCTTATCAAGAGAATGGACGGGAACAGTTTCACCAAAACCGAGTTCTTTCTTTGGATCAATAAGCAAAATAATTCCGCTTGAGTTAGTGACAAATTTTCCGTACTTTAATAACTCTGTTGCATTTGTACAGTTTTCTCCTGCTATATCATAGATAACAAAAGTTTCATTTTTATTGTCATCATATTTCAGATTATAAGAAAGAGGTTGTTCAAGATGTTTTACTACAGTTGATGCGGGTAGTTCATTGTTTTCTTGGATTAGGTTTTTCTCTACAAAAACCTCCGCACTAGGAGAAGGCGTCGCATCAAGATCCAGATTCGCTGTATACTGCCTGATATACTGTATTAATTTGGATAAATAAACCGTCTTTCCTGCACCAGAAATACCAATAACACTAATATACTTTATAGGATACTTACCGTATCCCATTGGAATAGGATTGTGACAAAACTTACAAACCCTTTCCATAGTCGGTTCACCCCATGGGTCTTTTATTTTTATCGCAAATCCATCTTCATCATAAATGAGTCCACTAGTACCATGATCATTAGGCTTTATAATTGGTCTATCATAAATCGCAAATTCATCATCTCCTGGATTTTCCGATGTAGTTCCGAAATTATGATCTCGATACCAATTATGATAAACTTCATCATATCTATGAGAAAAGAATTCCCTTCTTTCATATTCTTTCAGTAACTCATTTCTCGTTTTATTGTCTGCAATCAATTCGATATCCGACTTTTGTCGTCCCTGCCCAGTCTTATCAAATTCCTCTGGTCGAAATGTGGTTACCCCTCTGAAAAGGACTTCTTCATGTCCCATCTCTTCAAAACAATAAGGACACCTAAACCTATAATCCATCTTATTTTCACTCCTGTTGATTGGTTTTAGAAAATCAATAAAATAACTTCGTCTAGTATTATTAGTTTTTAAATCAAACACTTTTTGTGGGTTTTCTTTTATTTCTTTTAAGTGTTTTAGAAAATCATCAGCGGAATTAAACCTATTTTGGGGTTCAACAGATAATGCTTTTATAACAATTTGTTCTAGCCCTAACGGAATACTTGAAACAATTTCTCTTGGCTTACGACACCTACGGCATTTTGTACTTAAAATTGTCTGAAAACTATCGTCAACTATTGTTAAGCGTTTTCCAGTAATCAACTCAAAAAGAATAACTCCAACAGAGTAAATGTCTGCGTGGTAATCAAAATTATTATTGATAACTTCTGGAGCATAATAAAATGCTAGGTTTTTATCCAACAACCTAAAAGCAGATTCATTTAGCTCGTGATAATTAACATCACAGTAATCTGTTAATGTTAATGTATTTCCATTAGAAATAATAATCATATTCGGATTAATATTCCCAAGAGAACCTCCTTTATCATGAATGAGTTTCAATGCGTTGAGTAACTGTTCAATTAATGAAACAGATCTATACCAATCCAATGCCGGTTGATTTCTCATAAAAGTACTAAGATACTCCCCTTTTATGGCATCCCATACAATGTATGAAAAATTGTCACCAAACGAATAATCATTAGCTACTGAAATGCAGTTTCCATTGATTCCATGTATTTGATGCAGCAAGTTTTTTAATCTAGGATAAGCACTATTAGTTGTTATCTTATCATCATTAAAAATTTTTATTTCTACTTCTTTATCTCTATCATTATCATAACAAACATAAATTGTTGAGAGAACATCTAATCGTTTCAAGTGTTTTACATCGTATCGCCCATCTATTCTTTTTCCTTTAAGGTTTTCCATTCATAATTCCACCTCATTCAGAATAATAAATGAATATTATGAAGAATGCTTTTCTTCTTGGCTAATAATATAGTTCTTTTTAATCTTAGTATCCGCTATAAATTCGATATTCATATCATTAGGCACAACAACAGAAAACGCAGTTCCAGTCATTTCCCTTGTTATTGGAACGGGAAATCTGTAATTCTTTCCTGAGAGCTTATAATAGATTCCACCTTTGTATTGTTCGCTAACTTTTGATATTTCTATATGGAAAGTAATACTTGAACTCTGTGCTTCCCTTTGTCCAAATAATCTTCTTAAACCACCACGTCTTTGAATTACATTGGTTCCATCTTTCCATACTTTAATATGTATCCGTTCTGGAATAAACGTAGCACAAATGGCAACATCATCCGGCATAAAGATGTTGAACTCGTTTCCCTTTTTCTCACAACAAATGATAATTATTCTCATGGGCATCGGGTTGAAATGCCACCTGTTTTTTCTACGATACTCATTAAAGGATAAGAGAGATGCTTTTGTTCCGTCTGCTAAATCAACATCAGAACCTATTACTTCCCCTCTTATGTCAAACAACTCATTCAACTGCAACGACAAGTTTTTCCTAAACGTTTCATCAAATAAATCAGCATCATCAGCGGATACTGAACGTTTAAGTATTAAAAAATGTGTTGCATTTAAATAATCCCAAGTCAAATATGCCTTACCATTATCATCTGTCCTTTCTTTAACTTCCAGAATAAAATGGTTAACATCTCTTGGTAATACATTAATTTCCATTAGATTATCACCCTTACTTATCGATTACTAAATGGCTTGATTTACAAAGATATAGAATAATGTTCTCAGCAAAACTACTTGAACCAGTATTAATAATCTCTCCCTGCTCATCCACACGCATCATGGATGCATAATTTGCCTTTTCATTGATTAAAAAGAATTGTTTTAAAAACCTCGGTTTGAGTGGTGATGACAGTCTTATCGCATCATCTGGATTGTCTAGCAAAGAAGATGTAATCAACTGATCAATAGCACCTGGTGAAAGAGTATTTAATCTTTGATTCAGTTCATTTTCAAACGAACACCTGTACACCTCATAACATTCAACAATCTGTTTAAATAATTCAAACAGATTTGATAATAACATAGATTCTGAATTCTCATAATCATCAAACTTTTTTATTACAAACTGTTTATTATCTGCGTTCATAAGGTAGTCTTGAATAATTTGACCGTAAAACTGAGGGATATTAGCTTTCATATCTTTCGCTTTTATTTTTGAAATACTTTCAAACTCAGCCTTTATTTCATTTAGCATTGCAATATATCGCTCTGCTTCTTCGTCTATTTGTCTTATTACATCAATTATGACTGGCTTAACTTCCTTAAACACTTCAGCCTTTAGGCAATCGATAATAAAGTTATTTAATTCATTATAATTATTTATTGCGCGAATCGTTGGGTATTCCGGTGTAGATGACTCAATCAATGATAGTGATTTTGACTCTAACAATCTACTTAATTGAGCATATGTAAATTTTTGCTTCAAGTTAATAGACATTCTTTCTTTAATATGTCCATTATCAATTTCATTCTTTAACAAATCACCAATCGTATTTAAATAATATGTCTTATAGAAAGCATTCCAACACCCTTTTGTCGTTTTGTTTAAATAATCAAAAACCTCTTTGGGGGTTATATATGCATTTCCTGCACCTCTAATTGATAAACCACCTTGTGGCATATTAGGCAACACTTTTAAATCTTTAATTGAAGGAAGGTTTTCCTGAAGCAATTTGCCTATACTTCTGTTAATGAATTCATAACCTGTAGCTCTATTAAGTTCAAGTGTTTCCAATAATTCTTCTTTAGGTATTTCGTAGTCATCATCAATGCTAAATAGTTTATCAACAACACAGGAAATAATAGAATAAAATGATACACTAACTATTTCACTGATGGGTTTCTTTACTATTTTATATGCAGCTGTTAATGCTATTCTGTTTTCATCAGATGCATAATAAAAAAGTGATTGCCGATTCCCCACATTTATATCATCATTATTGGAAAGCATTATAATACTTGATAACAATGAATAATTACTTTTTTCATTATCGCCGACTAAGCTTCCTCCATCTCCATATAGCTGACTACTTAAAACTACTATAGAATCGTACTTTGAATTTTCATCCAATCGGCACAAATGCTTTTTCATTTCAGTTCTCAGATTTACATGATCTCGTCTAATTGAGGAATCCTCCATGAAAAACAACATTGTTGAAAACCTTAGATTAATATCTTTGAATACCTTTATTACATCATACATCTTTACAAAAATATCCATGTTAGATATTTCGGTTGTATCAACAATAAAGTAAATCCTCATTTTCGACTTAGCAGTAAAGATATTCTCATCTAAACCACGGAGATTCTCTAGAACATCTATAATATCAACGCTATCTGTAATGTTTCCATAATCATCTAAAACCATAAACACTTCAGAGGAATGATCATAGAAAAGATTAGGAATATAACTAGCATATTTTCCCCAGTAAGTAACTAAACTCTGATTCACTGTAGACACAAAACCACATGAACGCGAATCCAAATAAACTAATAAACAAGGATTCAACGGCGCATTTGGAGCTGCATTTGCAATTGTCTCTTTATTTATTAACTCGATTGCGTTTTTTATGGTATCATTTATCCTGTTTTCCTTCATAAATAATATGGTAGGCTTTATCAAATAAAGCCTACCATCCTCCTAAATTCAATAGTTAAAATGATGATTTAATCTGCTTTTCAAACGCCTTAAACTCAGATATAAATTTCTGAATAAACATTGTTGCTTCTCTCGGATTTGGCAGATTCCTAGCGGCTTCCTGAATGGCAGTAATGTATGTTTCGTTGAATTTTGCTGAAACAACATCAATATTGTCAAGCACTTGTTGATTCATGT
>CACXEN010000172.1 GCA_902766675.1 uncultured Erysipelotrichaceae bacterium | reverse complement strand
GCTAAGAAAGCAGTATGTAAAAAACCAGCAGCTAAAAAACCAGCTGCAAAGAAGGCAGTAGCTAAAAAGCCAGCAGCAAAAAAACCAGCTGCTAAGAAAGCAGTAGCTAAAAAACCAGCTGCTAAGAAAGCAGTAGCTAAAAAGCCAGCAGCTAAAAAACCAGCTGCTAAAAAAGCAGTAGCTAAAAAACCAGCAGCTAAAAAAGTAGCTAAAAAGAAATAATTATATTTAGCATTTAAGAACCATCCTCATTTGGATGGTTTTTTTATTGATAATTATCATAAAAGTTTCGATAATAGTATTAGTAGAGGTAATTGATATGAGTAAATATATTATGGCAATTGACCAAGGTACGACTAGTTCGCGTGCTATTCTTTTTGATCATGATTCAAATGTTGTTTCTGTAGCGCAAAAAGAGTTTACACAACATTTTCCAAAACCAGGCTGGGTTGAACATGACGCAAATGAAATTTGGTTAAGTGTTCTTTCTTGTATGGCTACTTGTTTACAAAATAAAAATATTGATCCAAGCGATGTTTGTGGAATAGGTATTACTAATCAACGTGAAACTACAGTTGTGTGGGATAAAAAAACAGGATTACCTATTTATAATGCGATTGTTTGGCAATCAAGACAAACAGACGAGATTTGTGATGATTTAAAGAAAAATGGATATGAAGAACTATTTAACAAGAAAACAGGTTTAAAAATTGATCCATATTTTTCTGGAACTAAAATCCGTTGGATACTTGATCATGTAGAAGGTGCACAAGAAAAAGCGGAAAATGGCCAATTGATTGCTGGAACAATAGATACTTGGCTTATATGGAAGCTAAGTGGTGATAAAGTACATGTTACAGATTATACAAATGCCTCAAAAACATTATTATTTAATATTTATGAAAAGAAATGGGATGAAGAATTATGTAATATACTCAATATCCCAATGAGCATGTTACCGGAGGTGAAAGATAGTAGTTGTATCTATGGAAATACAATTCCATATCATTTCTTTGGATTAGAAGTTCCAATTGCTGGTGTTGCGGGTGACCAACAATCTGCATTATTTGGGCAAGGTTGTATCAATGCTGGTGATGTTAAAAATACATATGGAACTGGTTGTTTCTTATTGATGAATACTGGAGAAGAAGCAGTAGAAAGTAAAAATGGTTTAGTTACAACAATTGCTTTAGGTTTAGATAATAAAATTACTTATGCTTTAGAAGGAAGTGTATTTGTGGCTGGTTCTGCTATTCAATGGCTTCGTGATGAAATGCAATTCTTCGATAATGCAGTCATGAGTGAAGAATTAGCATTAGAATCTAATGATGATAATGTATTTGTTGTACCAGCTTTTACAGGATTAGGTGCACCATATTGGGATGATAAGTGTCGTGGCGCTATTTTTGGTTTAACTAGAGGAACATCTAAAGCAGATATTACAAAAGCAACATTGAATGCATTAGCATATCAAACAAGAGATGTCTTAGATGCGATGAGTCAAGATAGTAATCAGAAGATACTTGAATTAAAAGTTGATGGAGGTGCATCTAAGAATAATTACTTAATGCAATTCCAAAGTGATTTATTACAATGTAATATTATTCGACCTAAAAGTGTTGAAACAACTGCCTTAGGTGCTGCTTATTTAGCTGGTTTAGCTGTTGGTTATTGGGAAAACATGGATGAGATATTTAAAAATTATCAAATTGATGAGGAATTCTCACCTAAGCTATCAAAAGAAGAAGCGGATGAAAAATATCAAGGCTGGACAAGAGCAGTAGAGGCTGCTAGAAAGTTTTAAAATCTACTTGAATAATAATTTTAAATCGAATAAAATATTCGTGTATTAATAACAAGGAGTGCGAGAGCACTCCTTATATATTGTATGGAGGAATATGGAAAATACAGATAAGATAAAAGAATTAATTGAAGGACCAATGCATGATATAGGTTTAGATATCTATGAAATGAAATGGTTAAAAGGAAAAGACAAAGTTTTGCAAATATCGATTACGAATAAAGAAAATAAAATTGATATTGATACTTGTGCATTAGCAAGTGAAAAAATCAGTGAAATTCTTGATCGAGAAGACCCAATTCCTTCAGAGTATACACTTGAGGTTTGTAGTCCTGGTGCTGAAAGAGAGATAAAGAATTTGAGTGACTTGCTTGAGATGAATGGTGGATATGTATATATCCAAATGAAAGAAGCAGTGAAATCACTAATGGATGTAACAGGAGAAATTATTGAAACGAGTGAAAATGGTATTCTTATTGAATATCGAGATAAAGCGGCGAAAAGAAAATTAGAAATTAATTTAGATAATATAGCTTATGCAAGATTTGCGGTAAGGATTTAAGGAGAATCGTTATGGAACTAAATTATAAAGACATGATTAAAGCATTAAATGCTGTCGAAGAAGAAAGAAATATCCCAATTGAAATTGTAAAAGAAGCATTAAAAGAAGCAATGGCAAAAGCATATAAGAAAGATGCTGAACTATCTGACATTGAAGTTGTTGCGGAAATCAATGAAAAAACCAAAACAATAGATCTTTATCAACTTTATGAAGTTGTAGAAGATGTATTTGATGATGAATTGGAAATTTCATTAGAAGATGCGAAAGGATATAAAGAAGATGCTGTAATTGGCGATAAGATTAAAATCAAAAAAGAATTAACAAGTATGAGCCGTGCAGCAGCTACACTTGCGAAAAACGTAATGCGTCAAAAGATTCGTGAAGCAGAGAAAGTTGCTATCTATGATGAATATATCGACCAATTACATGAAATGGTATTGGGTATTGTTGAATCTGTAAAAGACAAGTTTGTATTAGTAAATCTAGGTAAAACAGTTGCGCTAATGCCTAATTCAGCGTCTATTCGCAATGAAAGAATTGTGGAAGGACAAAAATTAAGAGTTGTTATTACAGAAGTAAACAAAGAAACAAAGGGTTCTCAAGTCCTTGTTTCGAGAGCAGATCCTTTACTTGTAAAACGTTTATTTGAAAAAGAAGTTCCAGAGATTTTCCAAGGAACAGTTGAAATTAAAGCAATTGCTCGTGAAGCGGGTGAACGCACAAAGATGGCTGTATATTCTAAGAATCCTGAAATTGATCCAATTGGTGCTTGTATTGGTCCACGTGGTCAAAGAGTACAAGGTATTATTGAAGAACTTCATGGTGAAAAAATTGATATTTTTGAATGGAGTGAAGATTTAACTGAATTGGTAAGAAATGCATTAGCTCCTGCAGAAGTTGACTTTGTAGTTCCAGGTGAGGAAGAAAATAGTCTTCTTGTTGTAGTTGATGATGATCAATTATCATTAGCTATTGGTAAAGGTGGTAAAAATGCTAGATTAGCAGTTAAGTTAACTGAGCATAAGATTGATATTAAGACAAAAGAAGAATTAGCAGAAATGGGCTTAGATTATGATAAGTTAGCTGCTGAAGCTGAAATCAAACGTGAAGAAATGCGTAAAGAAGTTGAACGTAAAGAAATTGAACGTTTGGAAAGAGAAGCGAAAGAAGCAGAAGAAAAGCGCATGGAAGCTGCTAAAAAACTCATTGAAGAAAATCAAAATAAAACGACTAGCGTTGAAGAAGAGGATGATTGGATTCCTGAAGAAATGCAAGAAATCGTTAATGATAGAGTACGCAATGAAATCGCTATGAAACCTGAAGATGCTGAAGAAGAATCTGAAGAGGTTACTACTGAAGAAGAACCTGAAGTAGTAGAAGAAAAAGTAGTTGAAGAAGTTGTTGAGAAAGAAGAAGTTGAAGACAACGAAAAAGTAGTTGAAAAAGAACCAACGAAAAAACATGCAGACCTTGAAAAGATGGCCGCTGAAAATACATATGTATCAGTATTTGAAAAATTAACAGATACATCGAAAGGCAAACAAAATGAAGCGAAGCCAAAACGTAAGAAAAAGAAGAATGACGATGAAGAATACAAAGTAAGCAATAAAGAGCTTGAGGAACAAATTAAAGAAAAACTCAATCTCGAAAATAATCGTCCAATTTATACAGAAGAAGAACTTGCGGAAATCGAGGCTGAAGAATACGACGAATACGATGATGATATCGATTACGATGAATACGAAGATTATTACGACGATGAGGATAATAACTAAGTATGCCTAAAAAAATACCAATGCGTAAATGCGTTGTCACAAATGAAAGATATCCAAAGAATGAATTAATTCGTATTGTTCGTACACCTGAGAAAGAAGTTAAAGTAGATTTAACGGGTCGTTTAAATGGACATGGTGCATATATTAAAAATGATATAGCACTTTTGGATTCGAATAAGATGAAGGACGCCTTATCAAGGGCGTTAGAAATGAATGTTCCTGATGAATTCTTTGAGGAACTTAAAAATGTGTTAAAGAAATAATGAATGAGGAGGTAAGTTATGCCAGCAAAGAAAAGACCAGCAAAAGCAAAAAAACAAAATAAAAATACAAAGCAACCAACAAAGGTCAATGAAGTAATTGATGTTCATGAGATTACTTATACTGATGGTATTACTGTTGGTGAACTTGCCGAAAAGATTGGAAAGCAATCAAGTGAAATTATCAAAGTATTGTTCATGGAAGGTAAGATGGTAACCATAAACTCTGCTTTAGATGATGAAACAGTGGAATTGGTATGTATTACCTTTGATATTGAACCAACAAAAGTAGAAGAAAGAGAAGAGGATAGCTTAGAAGTTGATGAGGAAGTAGATCCTAGTCTTCTTAAAGAAAGACCTCCAGTTGTTACAATTATGGGTCACGTAGACCATGGTAAAACAACTCTTTTGGACACAATTAGAAGATCAAAAGTCGCTGATGGTGAAGCGGGTGGTATTACCCAAGCAATTGGTGCTTACCAAGTAAAAATTAATGATCGTAAGATTACTTTCTTAGATACTCCAGGACACGAAGCATTTACTGCAATGCGTGCTCGTGGTGCTAGTGTTACTGATATTGCGGTAATTGTTGTTGCGGCAGATGATGGTGTTATGCCTCAAACTCGTGAAGCAATTGACCATGCGAAAGTTGCGAATGTTCCTATTATCGTAGCAGTGAATAAGATGGATAAACCAGATGCAAATCCTGATTATGTAAAACAAGAAATGACTGATTTAGGTGTTATGCCTGAAGAATGGGGTGGAGATACTATTTTCGTTGAAACTAGTGCGAAAAAAGGTGAAGGTATCGAAGACATTCTAGAAACAATTCTAACTGTTGCTGATGTGAAGGAATTAAAAAGTAATCCAGAAGGAATTGCGGCTGGTACTGTAATTGAAGCGAAATTAGATAAAGGTAGAGGACCTGTAGCAACATTATTAGTACAAGAAGGTACTTTACATCAAGGTGATCCAGTAGTCGTTGGTACTACATTTGGTCGTGTTCGTAAAATGACGAATGAAAATGGTAAAGAATTAGAATCTGCAGGACCATCTACACCAGTTGAAATTATTGGTTTAAATGATGTACCTGAAGCAGGGGATTTATTTAGAAATTTTGAAGATGAAAAAGAAGCAAGAGCTTTAGCTGATAGAAGAAAGAGAAGAAAAATTGAAGCAGATAGACGTAAGTCTACAAATGTGACATTAGAAGATCTATCTTCTCAAATCGAAAGCGGAGAAATCAAAGAGATTCCTGTTATTGTAAAAGCTGATGTACAAGGATCTGCAGAAGCAGTGAAATCTTCATTAGAAAAACTAGATGTTAGTGGAGTAAG
>CACXEN010000171.1 GCA_902766675.1 uncultured Erysipelotrichaceae bacterium | reverse complement strand
GAATCGGAATTATGAAATACAAGATTTAATATCCGCTAACCAAATTAGAAAAATACTTCTAACTAGTTATGATGTAACACTAAAAGATAATGTCATATATTTTCGACATGATGGAAAAGATTTTAAATTTTCATTTATCAATCAATATTTAGTGTTACAGCCTGGTACACAAATATATTTTCCTGATATTGAAAATGCTGTTTTTACCTATAATAATCAGATTTTATATTTGTTATATGAAAGAAATAATAAAGAATATGAGATTAGCTTATATAAAGAATAAAGGTTTTATATCAGGATATTTTCTATATATTTTTATGATTATTATTTCTTTGAGTTTCAGCGTTCTATTTAATCAAATTAATGCGTTGTATACAGTAGAGAACTTAGATATTTATCAAAATTATTTTAATCAAGAATATATTGTGATACATGATTTAAAAATGAAAATAATGGAGTCAGACACAATTGATATAAGTAGTCAAATAAATGGAATTAGTTATCATGCATATTGCCAAGATGATGTGATATATGTGGATATAGATTCAGAATATAGTGAATCTTTGGTTGTATATTACGATAATGAAACAATGGAAATCATAGATTTTGAATCATATCGATAAATTAATATGTTTGATTATTAAAAATAGCCTAAAAGTGCCTTTTATACATTGACAAACAGAATCGAATCTTTAAAATGAATACGTAAGGTTAAGAGGTATATATATGGTAATAGTAAATGATTTAAAGCCAGGAATGACTATTGAACACGAAGGTAATATTTTTTCTGTTTTAAATGTAGATCACAATAAAACAGCTATGCGTCAAATGATCGTAAAAGTGAAAGTAAAGAACTTAAGAACAGGTGTTATTAACGAAATTTCTTTCACAGGTGGAGATAAGATCGAACAAGCACATATCGATAAAAAAGAAATGCAATATCTATATGATGATGGAACTAATCTTGTTTTCATGGATAATAGCACATATGAACAAATTGAAATTCCTAAGGAACGTTTAGAATGGGAAATGAAGTTCATGAAACCAAATGATAATGTGACTATTTCAATGTTCCAAACTGAAATATTAGGTGTTATGTTACCAGATAAAGTAGAATTACAAATTACAGAATGTGAACCAGCTGTAAAAGGTGATACTGCTACTTCAGCTACTAAGAATGCTGTATTAGAAACAGGCCTTGAAATACGTGTTCCATTGTTTATCCAAAATGGAGAAATGGTAGTTATTTCAACTGCTGATGGTAAATATTCCGGAAGAGCTTAAAAATGTGCTGAAAAGCACATTTTTATCGTATAATAGTCTTTGGAGATTTTTATGAATAAAAAACACATTGGTGCAAATAAGAAAAGAACAAATACTCCAGCTCTCAATAGAAGAAGAGTTGTTGCATATAGACATGAGAAATATGTTCCTAAAAATACTGATGAAAGTACTTTATTAGTAAATACAAGTAAATCAGTTGTTTTAGAGAGCGATAATCTTTTAAAAGACACAAAGAAAGATGTTAAGAAATCTAAAAAAGGTAGCAAAAGATTAAAGAGTAAACAAAAAGAAAAGAATGGAAAATATGTAGCAAAATTAGACTCTGATAAAAAGCAATCTAAGAAGAAGGGTAAGAAGACTACCTCTAAGAAAACTACTGATGATAAAACTACAAAAGAAACAAAATCTTCAAAAAATAAAAAACAACAACCAAAGAAAAGCGAAGAAGTTATTGTAGAAAATGTTGAAGAAGTTGTTGATGTTAAAGAAGAGAATAATGAAATAGTTGAAGAAGTAGTAAAAGAAACTACTTTAGAAAATACAGAAGCTAAAGAAGAAAACAAATTTGATGAAGTAAAAGAAAAAGTAGGAGCAGCTACTGTTGCGATTGGTGCAACTACTACAAAATATTGGGATAAAGTTAAAACTTCATTTACTAATTTTAAAAATGAAAAATTTAAAAGAGACTCTGATGAGCCTGTTACAATAAAATCAATTGCGAAAAATGGTGTGCAATTATTTAAAGAAAGACACAATTCATTTTTAGATTATATTATTGATGAACCAAGAGCGAATGTGATCAATATGATCTTCTCGCCAGGTTCTGCAGTAAAGAAAGTAGCAAGTGCAGAAGGTATCACGCTGAATGTTTTAGCGCTATTATTTATGAACTTCATGCGTTGGCTAGCTTTTGGATCATTCTTTGCTTATGGATTGAATTTATTTATTAATAATTCGGCATTCAGTATTGCAAGAATGAATTTTAGTGGAACTGCGAAAATTACATTCTTAATTGCTATATTTGCATTAGCAATGGAATATGCTGCTTATAATGTAATCTCTCTATATTGTGGTATTTTTAGAGATAAAGTTTCTGCTAGTAAATTAACTGATATAGCGGGTAGAGCATCATTATTCTTAACAATACTATATGCAATTAGTGCCGTATTGTTAGGTCCATCACCAATTTTAGGAATTGGTTTATTCATTGCGACATGTATTATTGGAATTATGCTAAAAATATATGGAATTACAATTCGTGTGAATTTATCTATGTCAAAATTAATTCCTATATTTGTTCTATGTGTTGTCATAAGTACAATACTATTTAGTAAATATGTTCCACTATTTTCAAAAGATTTAATAAAAATATTTGAAACAATTCTAAATATATAAAGCATATAAATAGACATCTATTCTATATGCTTTATAATATAGATGATAAAACTCAGGGCAGGGTGTAATTCCCGACCGGCGGTAAACCCCGCGAGCCGTAAGGTTGAATTGGTGAAATTCCAATGGCGACAGTATAGTCTGGATGGAAGAGATTTTTATTTTTACCCGGAGGTTTTTATCAAGCCTCTTTTTTTTGAGGCAAGGAGGAAACCATATGTCAACAAAAGTATTTACAAAAATTGCAATTCTTAGCGCACTAGCATTTATTCTAATGCTATTTGAATTTCCATTACCAGTAGCACCGAGCTTCTATAAATTAGATTTAAGTGAAGTTCCTGTGCTTGTGGGTGGATTTGCTTTAGGACCAATTGCAGCTATTGTCATTGAAGCATTAAAAAATGTATTAAATATTATATTTACAGGATCTACAACAGCATATGTAGGGGAATTAGCTAACTTTATTGTTGGTTGTGCATTCGTTGTACCTGCAGCTATTATCTATAAAAGAAATAAAACAAAAAGTAGTGCTATTAAAGGTTTAATCGTTGGAACAATTTGTTTGGTGATTGCAGGTGCATTAATGAATGTATATGTATTATTACCTTTATATTCTCGTTTCATGGAATTAGATAAAATTATCGAAGCGGGTAATATGATCTTTAAAGGAGTAAAAGACGTTTCTACATTTGTATTATTTTGCGTAGTTCCATTCAATTTAATCAAAGGTATTATTGTTAGTGCTATTACTGCACTAGTATATAAAAGAGTTTCTCCATTATTGCATAAATAATCGTTTTAGAGCCTTTAAATTGCGCTTCATATGGTATAATAGCCATTGTTAAATGAGGTAAATAATATGAGCGGTTTATCTAGAACAGAGAAATACAAAGAACTTAGAGACAAAATACATGAAGATTTGGATACAAATATTTCAAGTAAAGAATTGTCTCGTTTTGAAAGACGTCTAAACCAATTGGATGCCAATAATTTTGCAGCTCCACAAGATGTATTAGAAAAGGATCGCGAAGCTTCGCATGCGCGATCACAAGTTTTTAAAGAGGATTTTACACCAACTAATTTATCTAGAAGAGATAGAAAGTTGGATATCAATACTCTTGAGCAAAGTGAGAATAATACACCTTCATTGAATAATGAATATATTGATGAATATATTCGTGAAGTAAAACAATATAACATTGAGCAAGGAAATGCGTTAAGTGAAAATACTAGTGTAAATGTATTGAGACAATTACGTGATCATAGACCACAACCAACAAGCGCTCCAAGTAAACCTTTTGCGTCTCAATATCAACAACAAGCACCTAGACAACAACAACCAATGTCTCAACCTGCTCCTCAATATACACAACAACAAACATATCCACAGAATACTAATAATGAATTCCCATTGTTTAATCAACCAAGAAGAAATTCAGATATGGTAAATACTGAGCAGATTAATCTATTTGATGATCCTTTTGAAAGTGATTCAAAGACTTTATCAAAAGACGATATCATGGCAGAAGTACAAAATCTAGTAAATGGTAATACTGGCAATTCCCAATCGTTATATGATCCAATGGGAACGGAAACATATATGCAACATGTTGGTTCTGAAAATAATACACACCAAACATTATTGAATGAAACAACACAAATGCGTGCACAAATGGATGATTATGAAGATAATCTCAGTGAAGTAAATGGAAAAGTGCATCATGCAAATCAAGTTTTAAATATATTATTAATTGTAATTATTGTTGCATTAATAATTATCTTTGGTATTGTAATATACCTAATAGTTTTATCAAGAGGTGTATAGGATGAAGAAAATTAATATTGCGATTGATGGGCCTAGTGCTGCTGGTAAGAGTACTATTGCAAAAAAAGTATGTGAACTTTTAAATTATGTACATTTAGATACAGGAGCGATGTATCGTTGTGTTGGATTAAAAGCTAAATTAAATAACATTTCTTATGAAGATGAAGAAGCTTTATGTGAGATGTTAAAGAATACAGAGATTGTTTTGACACCAGATGGAAAGATATTCATGGATGGTGAGGATGTATCAGAAGAAATTCGTGCAGATGATGTTTCTTTAGCCGCAAGTGATGTTTCAAAACATAAAAATGTGAGAAGTGATTTAGTAAAACGCCAACAAGAAATGGCAAAAGATAAAGGCTTTATCATGGACGGCAGAGATATCGGTACTGTAGTTTTAAAAGATGCAGAGTTAAAGATATATCTAACAGCGAGTGCAGAGAGTCGTGCACTTAGAAGATATAAACAAAATATTGAATTAGGCTTACCTGTTACAGATGTAGAAACAATAGCGGAAGAAATTAGACAACGTGATTATCAGGATATGCACCGCGAGAATTCACCGCTAACAAAAGCAGAGGACGCAATTGAATTAGATACTAGTGATTTAACAATTGAAGAATCTGTGGGAGCTGTAATGTCATATGTTGAACCATTGGTTCAGGAGGATGCGTGAAAACTGGAACAATCGCAATCGTAGGCAGACCAAACGTAGGGAAGTCTACGATTTTTAACCGTGTAGCTGGATCTAGAATATCTATTATTGAAGATATTCCAGGTGTAACTAGAGATAGAATCTATGCCAAAGCAGAATGGGTTGGCAATATTTTTCGTGTGATTGATACAGGTGGTATCGAATTAGAAGACCAACCATACCAAGAAGAAATACGTGCACAAGTCCAAATTGCGATGGAAGAAGCAGATGTTATTTTGATGGTATGTAATGGAAAAATTGGTTTGACGGACGATGATCAATTTATCGCATCGATGCTACAAAAACAAAACAAACCAGTTGTTTTAGCAGTTAATTTTATTGATGATCAATCAAAGATGATGAATATATATGAATTCTATAATCTTGGTTTAGGTGATCCAATTGCGACAAGTGGTGTGCATGGTATTGGAATAGGTGATGTTTTAGATCAATGTATTGAATATTTGCCAGAAGAAAAACCAAAGTTAGAAGATGAAGGCATTCGTATTGCGGTAATAGGTGAACCAAATGTTGGTAAATCTTCTCTTGTCAATGCAATTTTAAATGAAGATAGAGCTATCGTTTCTAATGAACAAGGTACGACAAGAGATTCTGTGGATACACCTTTTACATATTATGGTAGACCATATGTCATTGTGGATACTGCAGGTATTAGAAAACGTGGAAAGGTCTATGAATCTATAGAGAAATATTCTGTATTGCGGGCAATGACTGCAATGGAAAAAGCAGATGTTGTTTTATTCTTGATTGATGCTGAAAAGGGTATTCGCGAACAAGATAAACATGTTGCGGGATACGCAAAAGAAGCAGGTAGACCAACCATCATTGTGGTAAATAAGTGGGATACAGTAGAAAAAGATGATAAGACAATGAATGAATTTACTGAAAAGGTAAGAGCTGAATTTGCTTATTTATCATATGCACCAATTGTATTTATTAGCGCACTTACGAAACAAAGGATCAATACGATTATTCCAAAGGTTGATGAAGTATATGAGAATTCTAGAAGAAGAATTCAAACGAATATATTAAACAATGTCATTATGGATACACAATTAGTTAATCCATCTCCAACAAAAAATGGTAAGCGATTTAGAGTATTCTATGGTACCCAAGTCGCAATTCAACCACCAACATTTGTATTATCTTGTAATGATCCAAAGTTGATTCATTTCTCTTATGAAAGATTCTTAGAGAATACATTTAGACAAGCATTTAACTTTGAAGGTACACCAATACACTTTATATTCCGCAAAAAAATTAATGAATAAAATGAAAAGGGAAGATTAACTTCCCTTATTTCATTGTACGAGCTGCTAGAATATCAATTCCAGTATTTGCGACATTTTCAATAATGACATCACCAACATTGATTGGTGCCTTGACACTTGTGTTATGAATAATATCCATGACTTCGAAGATGGCACCTTTTGGGATTGGGGCAGAGGTGATGACAGGTATTTGGTGATAGACACCTCCTTCAATTGGAATGGTTGATGTAACCATTCTAGTAGGGGCCTTTACTTCTGTTTCTGTATATGTTTTTCCTCTTGGGCAAGTGTTTCCTTGAATATTGACAGCTTCACCATCCACGACATCATATGTGATAGTGCATCCACGTGGACATACAATACATGTTAGTTCCATACTTAGGCCTCCTCAACTTCAATCGTTAATTCATTTTGAATTGTTTGTAATATATCTTTTGGTAAAATCACTTTTTCCATTTCGGCAGGAAGAAGTGTAGGCTTTTTCATACGCTTAATTTCTTTACCATTACTTGATACAACAATACTTGCGTCTTTATATGGTGTTCTTACACGGAAAGAGAATTCAACAGTATCATCACTATTCGGATAATCTACACGTTGTGGTAGTACGTAAGATATTCCATTTCCTGCATTTGTTTGAAAACCAGTGCTAGGGGATAATTCATTCTTTAGATATTTCGCTGCGCCAATGCCTGCTTTTCTTCCTTCTGCAGTAACATAGTCTACTAAATCATGGACATGTAAAACATTTCCACACGCAAATACACCTGGCATTTGTGATTCACAATGCTCATTGACTTC
>CACXEN010000170.1 GCA_902766675.1 uncultured Erysipelotrichaceae bacterium | reverse complement strand
ATTGAGCCTTTGATAGATAGTGTAGTGTTATCCCATTTTAGCTTTCCACCTGCAAAACTGAATTTACCTGTTTCAAGGTTAATTACAGAACCATTTGTATTATCAATATCTCCACTTTTTCCATTATAAAATTGGTCAATAATATATCCAGTTGTAATACACTTACCATCAATAGTAGTAGTACCTTTTGCCAAACCTTCAAATTTTGCAAACTTCGCTGTAATAGAATTTGCATCTACTGTATCTAAAATAATATTGCTTACTCTTGTTCCAAACATTTCTGAATTTAACAATTTTGCAAGCATTGTGTTACTAATTGTTACATCAATATCATCTGATTCTCCATAAGTTCCACCGGAACTAGAACCACTTCCTCCAGAACTACCATTTGTTCCGCTTGAAGCGGATAATCCAAGCAAATCTTCGAGGTCTGACACTTTCACTCTTGAACGTATGAAATTACTAAATGTCATTGTGAAATCCTTAGAAGATGGTAGAAGAGGATTGAATTGATAACCAACTAATCTTAATTTAACATACGTATTGTCACGATACTTAACTAAGATATAGTTGCCTGGTATGAATTGTTTCCATAATGGCTTAAATTCAACCAAACCAAGCAAATTGTCTGATTGAACAGAAAATGTTAATTGTGGTCTACATAGCGCAGATAACTTATCTTTTCCATCATTTAATAATTCATACATTGTATCAATTGATTTACTAGAATTATCAATTGATGTTGTCAAAATATTTTCATTACTATATGAAGCATCTCTAAATAGAAGATATATTTGTTTACATTCTTCTTTTGTGAAATAATTACTTATAGTAACATTTTTAACAATTGCCAATCTGTTATTCTGACAATTATTTTGCTTTGACTGCAATGTATTTATTTGAGATTGAAGGGTTGCAAGATATGCTTTTGCTGATTTTCTATAATTATAATAAACCATATACTCATCATAAAAGTAGTTTGATTCAGTATTACCAAATTTCTCTTTTTCATCAGCTGTAAGCTGTGACCATGTTTTAATCTCATCAACATTTTCTGATACCAAAATGACAGATTGCTCAGCTAATATTTTCATATCTGCTGTATATGCATCAATTTTTGCTTGTAACTCAATCGTTCCATATAATGTCCAATCTGTTTCCCATGCCTTGATAGCATTTTTGTATTGTGCAATATCCTCTTTAGTCCATTTTGATTGGTCTGAATAATAAGGATATGTATGACATGCACATTCTATTTCGACAATTGTATTTTTGTATGCTTCATAATCATACCAATACATAGTGTTTTTTATAAATGATTCTTTAACGCTGCCATCAGCATTCATTCCGGCAGTGCCATAATCTTCTTTATATAATGCAATTAGTGCAGCTAACAGATTTTTATATGTTGTTAATGCAGCTTCTAATTCATCATATGTAAATGTTCCCCAATCAGTCTTTAAACTATCATTAGGAACACGATATTGAATATCTGATATTTGCTCACCATATAAACTATAATCTTTAGAATATTGAATATATTGTTGTCTTAATGATTCTCTATAATCAATAAACTTCATATATTTTTCTGCAATCTCATCAGAAACATATATTCTTTTACCATTATTATCTCTGGCATTTAGCTTATATGTAATATCATCAATATATGGCAAACCAAAATTTACCTGTTCAATTGATAAATCATTTAATCCTGTCACAGTTAATCTTGTAGTTAATTGTTCATCGTTAGATGATATGTTTAACATACTTATTAAGTTGTCATAATCAAAGTTGATTCCTGTATCATTACCTATCTGGCTTACAGGTGTTAAATTGACTTTTCTGTTAATAAGATTAAACGATACAATACATTCAGCTGTTTCGGATAATGTATGTGTAAGAAATGAATAGATGGTTTCGTCTGACTGAAATTGATATTTTCTATTTGCAAGTGAGTAATCTCCATTTGAAATACCATAAATCTCTCCAACATCCCAAGAACCACCTGTTTCATCTAATACAACACACAATAAACTTAATTGCTTTCTGTATTTTGTATAAAATGTAATCAGTGTATTCACTCTTCCTAAGAAATTCGATAGAAGAGTGATAGTGATAATTTTTTCTCCTGTCGTATCGTATGTAAATTTTACATACTCAATAACAGAAAAATCGCTGCCATTTTCAATGACTTTGTTTTTTAATCTAGGAATAAGATTTAATAACTTTTCTATTTCCTCGATTATTGTTTTGTTCGTTACAACAATATTTCCACTTGAATCCTTGTTGCCGTAATAACCATTATTAT
>CACXEN010000169.1 GCA_902766675.1 uncultured Erysipelotrichaceae bacterium | reverse complement strand
TTTGCCATAAAGATGGTTGATATTCATCAGTTTGAATATCAACCAACGTTCCATATAAATCAAATATATAATTCTGATACATAGATTCATTATCCAATTCTTATTTCTTAAAAATAGCTATACCATAGGAAGGTATAATTAAGATTTTATTATCCAATTCTATTTTCTCTTCCGTTGTCTGTAAGACGCCAGATAATTCATTTATTTCAAGAGAAGATAAATCAATGGTATTTGTTTCATCTTTTAGACTAATGATGATATATACTGTTTCATCTTCATATGTTTTTTGATATACAACGCAATCTTGATCACTCAACTCATCGATTATATTTGTCTTACCACAAGCAATCGATGGGAAAGCATTTCTTAAATGAATTGCTTGTTTATAGTAGTTGTATATCGAATATGCATTCTTTTCTTGTTCATTAAGTGGAGGATATTTCATATCGAAATCATCCATATCTTTTGGGCCTAGACAGTTTTCTTCACTAGACCATTGCATTGGTGCACGTTTATTTTCATCTTTACCTGCACCTTTCATCCCAATTTCTTCTCCATAATAAACAAACACATTTCCACTCATCAATAAGTTAAGCGCTCCTGATAGCTTTACTTTCGCTTCACTATCCCCCGCATAATAACCAGCAGACCTTGCCATATCGTGGTTTGTATAAAATGGCGCATTGATATAATTTGGATTCTTCGATGAATAATACTCTTCTGCCTCCATTTGTTTTTTTACATATGCATCAACACCAATATTTTTTAATGTTGTTTCATGAATGATGCCATCCACATTTCCAAATGGGAAATCAAATAACGAATCAATTCCACTCTCATATAGCTTCGCTATTTCATTTTGGTTTGTCCAAGCCTCCCCAACAAAATAACAATCTTCATTAATCTCTTTCCCTGTTTCATTAAGCCATCTTAGAAATGAAACATTGCCTTCAATGTTTCCAGTGTAATAAGAAGTAACCGCATCTAGTCTAAAACCTGATACACCTAAATCCAACCAATATTCCATAATTGATCGAATCTCATCTTTCACCAATTGGTTATCTAAGTTTAAATCTGGCATTCCTTCCCAAAAGCGTGCTTCATAGAAATATGAACTATTTCCTAGTTGTGCATATCCCGTTTGGAATTCTTTCGAGAAATGATAATAATCTATATATTTACATTCCTCTGCACTTGGAGTTTGCCAATCTTCTAGGCTTTCTAAATAGGATTTCGCTTCTTGGAACCATGGGTGTTCCACTGATGTATGATTAAGCACTAAATCAATTATCACTTTCATATTATTCTCATTACATTTAGTAATAAGATCTTTAAAATCATCTAGTGTTCCATATTGTGGATCAATATCGTAATAATCTTTCACATCATATTTATGATATGTAGGTGATGGATGTATTGGCATCATCCATAGGGATGTAAAGCCTAAGTCTTTTATATATGGAAGTTTTTCAATCAATCCATTGATATCACCAATTCCATCCCCATCACTATCATGAAAGCTATATAAGAACACTTCATAAGTAGTAGTAAAAGGCGAAGTAATATTCGCCATTTGTTTTGAATTGATTTTTTCCATCTGTGATGCTTTATTTGTTAGAAAACATCCAGATAAACCCACACTAATGAATAGCAATAGACTGAGAAATATCTTTTTCATCATGTAATTAACCTTTTACAGCACCGCTTACACCTTCAACATAATATTTCTGCATGAGTAAGAAGATGATTGCGATAGGAATTGAAATCACAACTGCACCAGCCGCAAAAGCTGTATACCATTGGTGAATATATTCCTTCTGTAACATATTCCATAATCCAATTGCGACTGTAAATTGTTTTGAATTTGCACCACATAATACATTTGCGAAAATGAAATCTACCCATGGCGCAATAAATGATGTCAAAGTTGTATAAATAATAATTGGTTTAGATAGTGGCATGATAATGCGGGTGAAAACTTGCCATTGCGTAGCTCCATCCATAATCGCCGCTTCATCAATTGATTTCGGAATCGTATCTAAATAACCCTTAGCAATCTGGAAGCCCATTCCAGCACATGCACTATACGCAATAATTAAAGCAATACGAATCATTCCACCCTCTGTTAGTCCCATTGTCTTTAATAAATAATATTGTGCAATCATAGACATAAAGCCTGGGAATAAGCCAAGTATCATTGCCATATTCATATATGGTTTACGCATTTTGAATCGCATTCTAGATAAACTATATGCTACAGATACAACAAAGAATGTTGAAATAAGACATGCAAAGATCGCAATAATAAGTGTATTAGTAAACATTCTAGGGAAGTTCAATACTGTTCTATCTGTGAATAGCTTTATATAGTTATTCAATGTATATGACTTAGGAAAGAATGAATTTACATAGCTTCCCTTCTCTGCACGGAAACTAGTCAAAACAATCCAAATGATAGGAAGTAACCATATAAAAGCTAGTATAGCTAATGCTAAATGTACTAATAAATTAGTAATTCTTTTACGCATACTAGGTGCGTTCTTTTTCTTTGTGTTTTTCATTACATGAACGCCTCCTCATTCTTATAAGATTTTGAATTACGATATGTCACAAGTGTAATGACTGATAATATAGCGAATGTCAAAATACCGATAACAGCACCTATGTTGTAGTATTGTTGGTTGATTGTAAGTTTGTATAACCAAGTAACCAATAAATCTGTTTGACCAGCTGAGTCACCAACATATGTTGGTCCACCACCTGATAATAGATAGATGACATTAAAGTTATTAATATTACCTACAAATGATGCAATGAGATATGGTGTTGTTACAAACAACATATACGGAAGTGTAATCTTGAAGAAGATTGTTACAGGTCCTGCTCCATCCATCTTCGCTGCTTCATATAATTCTGCAGGAATATTTTGTAAGATACCTGTTACTTGCAACATCGTATATGGAATACCAATCCATAAGTTAATAATAATGATTGTTATCTTAGCCCATGTTGCATTTGTCCAAAATGGCAATGGCTCAGCAATCAAACCTGCATTCTGTAATACAACATTTATTGCACCTTGAGGTTGTAGCATCGTTCTCATAATCATCAGTGATACAAATTGCGGAACAGCAATAGATAAGATAAAACAGAACCTCCAGAATGCTTTTCCCTTTGTTTCTTTACGATTAATAACAAGTGCTAGTATCATTCCTAAGATATAGTTCAAGAATGTCGCAAATATCGCCCAAATAATCGTCCACTTTAATACACTACTAAACTGTTTACCGATGGATCCTTTTAAACTCAATACTTTAATGAATTGCGTTAATCCATCCCAATCAAATAAGACTAAATGATTTCCTTCTTTTGAATATGTGGTAAAGGCCATGGAAATCATATATGTTAATGGAACTACATTGAATACCAAGATACCTAAAATCGGCAATGCCATCAATGTTATATGTAAATTACCATTAAATAGATTTTTTATATCTTCAATAAATGTAGGAACTTTCTTTCCTTCTTCTAATTGTTTTTCAAGTTTGTAAGAATGTCTTAGTTGTAAAATCCACAACACAATCAAAGCAGCAATCACAAACATTGTCACAATACAATATAGAAGAATTAGTTGTGAGTTATCACCTTGTACATATTCATATACACCTTTTGCTTCATTCCACACTTCTTGCTGTTCATGGGTACCAAGTGTTCCAAAAAGTGCTAATCTGCCGATTCCAAGTGTTGCCATATAAAAGATAAAGGCAATCTCACACAAGAATACAAGAACCCCTTTTATTTTTTGCTTATGCATAAATAGACCACTACCCATCACAAGCATAGATAGCTTCGTCCAAATATCTCCGAATTTAATCGCATTTATTACCGATATATTTTTATCTTTCATATGCAATTCCTCCATTTATTCAAGGCAAGAATGCGGAAAGACATCCTTTCCGCATTCTTCATCCATGTCTTTCTTAATTATTCAGCAGTGTTGCCATTCATAGTATTGTTTGTTGCATCAGTTTTTTCTGCAGCGTTATCAGCTGTTACTTGACCATTGATGATTTCGTTAGCTAATGCTGTTGCAGGATCCCAATAATTACCCATTTCTGGGAAGCTTGGTTGTACGATAGATGCATAATCCATTGTATCTAAGATAGCTTTTGCGACTACGTCATCACCTACATTAACTGCTGCATCTGTTGGAATTGTATTTCTCATATCATAGTGATCTTTTTGAGCTTCTGTAGATCCTAAGAATGCCGCTAATGCTACAGCTACTTCTGGATCTTTGCAGTTAGCATTTACACCAATTGCTTTTGTACCAGCGAATGCTTTCATTTGTTTTGCTTCACCATTGATTTCGATTGTTGGAACAGGTGCTGCACCTACGTTTTCTTCACCTAGTTTCTCAACTACGTTTTGATAATCCCAAGAACCTGTGAAAATAGCATTAACAGAACCATCGCCTAATCCAGCCAAACCAGATCCATCAGCATCAATTTTGAAATTAGGATTAGCTACAAGTTCAACTAATCTAGCTGTTACTTGTGCACCTTTTTCACCAGAGAAATCGATACCAGCTGCTTGATCTAATTGGTCTTCACCGAATAATGTACATCCATTAGCCACATATGGTGCTGCGAAGTACCAGCTGTTGTTTAATGGATATGCTACAACGCCTTTTTCTAGCATTGTTTCTAAGCTTTTAACATCTTCTTCAGAGAATACACGTTTGTCATAGTACATGAACCATGTATTAGGTGTGAAAGGTACACCATATACAGCGTCTTCATATGTTACTGTAGCTACTGCTGAATCAGAGTTTTGTGATTTAACTTGTTCAAGTGTTGCACCACCCAACTTAGCAATTGCATTTGCAGATAATAAAGCTGAGATTTGGTCATTTGGATATAAGAATACATCTGCAGCATTTTCAGCGTCTGTTGTAACCTTTTCTTTAACTTGGTCTTCACCTACACCTTCAACATCCCATGTCATTTTCCATTCTGGATGTGCTTCTTCAAAAGCTGCCAATTCTTTTGATAGCCAACCATTTTCCACAACATCTTCTGATGGTGCCCACACCTTTAGTGTGACTTCTTTGTTTTCAGTAGCGTTAGTTTCCTCACCACCGTTGTTAGCACCATTACCACAAGCGATAAGACTTACACTTAGTAAAGATGCTAATCCTAATTTGATTAATTTCTTTCCGTTCATTTCTTCACCTCCGTATGTTTTAGAACGTTGTTTTATAAAGTAAGTGTTTCTTACTTATTAACTATTTTGATTCCAAGTTTTTTCCTTCTTCGTCAAATACATGGATTGCATTTCCAAAGAATGAGAAGGAAATCTCATTGCCCATATCGAGCATACCTTGGTATTTAATATCCAATGTCGGAATGATTACGATGCTTTCTTTCCCGTCGTTTCTAACATGCACATGGATACTAGATCCCATCATTTCTGTTACATCCACTTTTCCTTTGATGCATTTACCTTCTTCATTTGTCAAAAAGATATGTTCAGGTCTAACACCAATCGTTACTTTCTGTGGTTGTACATTGTTGTCTTTTAAGTTTTGTTGTTTTTCTTCTGATAGTTCTATTTCTGCATCTTGGTATTTTACTTTATAAGTTTCACCATCTTTAACGAGTTCTCCATCATAGAAATTCATTTGTGGTGTTCCAATAAACCCTGCAACGAATAAGTTTGCTGGATGATCAAATACTTCTTGTGGTGTTCCTATTTGTTGGACTCTACCATCTTTCATGATGACAATACGATCTCCAAGCGTCATCGCTTCCGTTTGGTCATGTGTTACATATACGAATGTTGAATTGATTCTTTGACGTAGTTTGATAATTTCAGCACGCATTTGGTTACGTAATTTCGCATCAAGATTAGATAATGGTTCATCCATCAGCAACAACCTTGGTTCTCTTACAATTGCTCTACCAATTGCGACACGTTGTCTTTGTCCACCTGATAATGCTTTTGGTTTTCTTTCCAAGTATTCAGTAATACCTAATATATCCGCAGCTTGATCTACCAATCGATCTATTTCATCTTTTGGCAACTTCCTTAGTGTTAATGGAAACCCAATATTTTGTCTGACTGTCATATGTGGATATAATGCATAGTTTTGGAATACCATAGCGATATCTCTATCTTTTGGTTCAATGTCATTCATCAATTCATCATCGATGTACAACTCACCTCTTGTGATATCTTCCAAACCAGCAATCATACGCAATGTTGTGGATTTACCGCAGCCAGAAGGTCCAACTAGTACGATGAATTCTTTATCATCAATTTCTAGATTGAAATCTTCAACTGCCACAACACCTTCATCTGTAACACGAAGGTTATATGTCTTTTCCGGATTATCTTTTCTTTTCTTTTTCTTATCCGTTGCGTTTGGATATACTTTCTCAATATTTTTTAATACTACTTTTGTCATATCTTATATCCTTTTCTATTCATCTCGTTGATACATTTTGACAAGTTTTTCATATTTCTTTGCATATTTCTTTGGAAATACTTTTTTGTCATATCGCCATCTCCAGTTACAACCAATTGTGGAAGGTTGATTCATTCTCGCTTCTTTTCCTAAGCCAAGAATATCTTGGAATTGAACGATTACTAGTTTCGCTACACTTCGATATGCGCCTTGTATCATCTTGTAGTTAATATCATCATCAGCGTGTATATCGAAATACTCTTTCGCTTTTTTCACATGTGTTGGATCAGCTTCTTCAAACCATTGTTGTAATGGTTCGTTATCATGTGTCCCAATATATACAACATTGTTTTCTGTATACCTATGTGGCAAATATTTACCAGAAGTATCATTTGGATCAAATGCGAATTCCAACACTTTCATACCTGGATATCCCGTTTTATCCATCAACTCATATACAGCCGGGGTTAAATACCCTAAGTCTTCAGCGATGATTTCTCCTTTTCCGATCGCATCTTGAACATTTTCGAAGAAATCATAATCTGGACCTTTTTTCCATTTCCCATTTTTCGCAGTTTCCGCTTTCGCATCTACTGCATAATAGCTTTCAAAACCGCGGAAGTGGTCTAATCTTAAAACATCATAGAAACGAAATTGTTGTTTAAGACGTTTCTTCCACCAGCGATAGTTTTCTTTTTTCATTTGTTTCCAATCGTATAGTGGATTACCCCATAGTTGTCCATCTACTGCGAAGTAATCAGGTGGTACACCCGCTACTGCTTTTGGATTTCTTTTTTTATCTAATTGGAACTGCTCAGGTGAAGCCCACACATCTGCGCTATCTCTTGCGACATATATAGGTAAATCACCAATAATTTGAATTCCATTTTCATTCGCATATGTTTTCAATGCTTCCCATTGTTTGAAGAATAAGTATTGAACACCTTTATAGAATTGGATATCTTCTTTCAATTCTTCTCTTATTTCTTTTATTGCTTTTGGCTCTTTGTATTTCAATTCTTTTGGCCAATCCGCAATAGAGATATCATTTAGATGATTTTTAATCGCCATATATAATGCATAATCATCTAGCCAACTATTTTCTTTTTGAATAAATGATTCTACATCTTTACTTCTTTTTTTCAGTAATCTTTTGACCGCTTTTCGCAATACGATGAAACGATTATTATAAATGAGTCCATAATCAATATCATCTTTTTTACTGCCCCATTTTTGTTTTGTGATTTCTTTCTTTTCAAGCAATCCTTCTTCTATCAATACATCTAAATCAATCAAATATGGATTTCCCGCAAAAGAAGAAACAGATGAATACGGTGAATCACCATAACTTGTTGGACCTAATGGTAATATTTGCCAATAAGACTGTTTGGACTCTTTTAAGAAATCCACAAAATCTTTAGCACATTTTCCCATTGTTCCGATTCCATAATTGGAAGGAAGTGCGGTGATTGGGAGTAATATACCTGCGCCTCTTTTCATTCTTTTTCTCCTTTCGAGAAAGAAACAGATTCTCCTTCTATAAATTCAAACTCTACGAGTTCGTGTGCTATCTTTTCTTTATAATTCAATCTCAATAAGAGATTATCTACGCTTTTTTGTGCGAGTAATTCTGTATTTTGACGAATTGTGCATAATCTTGGTATCGCATATTTACCAACATCGATACCATCATAACCAACAACTGAAATATCCTCAGGACAACTCTTACCTGCATCCTTAATTGCTCTAATTGCACCTAATGCAATCGTGTCACTCAACGCAAAGATTGCAGTTATTTCAGGTGAATTTTCTAATACCTTTTGCATTCCTTTATATCCATCTTCTAAAGAATAACGACATTCAATATATTGTTTGGATTCATCAAATGGTATGTTATGTTCTTTAAGTTCCTGTTCAACTGATTCAAGACGTCGATTGCTTGTTTGAGATGCCTCTTTCGAACCACCTAATACTGCAATATTTTTATGTCCATGCTTCAATAGATATTTCACAACTTGCTTACTAGCTTTTTCATCATCCGTAGAAAAACTAGATAAGTCATCAAATGCCAAAGAATTTGCATAGTTAGTAAGAAGTACACAAGGAACTGTAATCTTTCCGAAGTATTCTCTAAATTCATTTAGATTACCACCAAGGAAAATCATCGCTTTTGGTTTCATATCTTGTTGGACACGTATAGCTTCAATTAGCGGATTACTTTTTTCATCAACAGTCACAATATTGACTTCTTCTCCACTACTGTAAAGTCGCTGTTCAACCTTTTCAATTAAGTCCGCAAAGAAGAGATTGCTGTGACCAACAACGAAAACCATTATCGAACTGCCAACCGTTTGTTTTAAAGTTCTAGCAGTTATATTTGGTTGGAATTTCTCTTGTTCGATTATTTCTAATACTTTTTTACGTGTTGTTTCACTAACATCAGGATGATTATTTATCACTCTAGATACAGTCCCAACACTAAAGCCGGATAATCTTGCAATGTCCTTAATTGTAGCCATAAATACCTTTGGAAACGTTTCTGGAAACGTTTCATTTCAATTACAGTATATGTAAGCGTTTACACATTGTCAACTGTTTTTATATGTTTTTTAAACAAAAAAGAAGCTCTTGAAAGCTTCACTGTTTATATTATTTGGTTCTATTAAATTAAACGTGGACGCCACACGATGATATCCACGTTTTATTTAATAGTTTTTCATGAATCAAATAGAAAAAGAG
>CACXEN010000168.1 GCA_902766675.1 uncultured Erysipelotrichaceae bacterium | reverse complement strand
TTTTCTATATTGGTGGCACAAAAGTTGGTGCACTATTTGGAGAAGCTGTTGTAATCACAAATGAAAAATATCAGAAAGATTTTAAATATCATATTAAACAACATGGTGGAATGCTTGCGAAAGGAAGAATGTTAGGCATTCAATTCGAAACGCTTTTCACAAATCAAAAATATTTAGAAATATCAAAACATTGTATACAAATGGCAAACCTTCTTACAAAAGGATTAGAAGAAAAAGGTTATACATTTAAATATCCAGCTGTTACAAACCAACTATTCCCAATAGTCGCAAATGAAAAAATTGAGGAACTAAAAGAAAACTTTGGATTTGAATTATGGGAACCATATGATGAGAATCATCAAGTCATTCGATTCGTTACATCATTTATGACTTTAGAAGAAAACATCAATGCATTAATCGATGCTCTTTAATTCTTGAAAAGACAATATTGCATATAAAAAGCTTAACAATTTCTTGTTAAGCTATTTTTTTATTTCCCAAAGCGTTCCATTAGACGTGCCATTGCGTCGTCCATTGTGATCTCTTTCTTCTCTGGTTTTTTATGTTGGTTTCTTTTTGATTTTTTATATTTGTATTGGGCATCTCTTTCTTGTAGTTTTTCAAGAGGAAGTAAACTTAGTGATACTCTTTCTCTTTCCTCATCAATTTCATATACCCATACATCTACAATATCATTTACAGAAACCACTTCTGTTGGTACAACATTTCTTTGCATAGACATACGTGACACATGCACAAGACCATCTTCATGTAAACCAATATCCACAAATGCACCAAAATCCACAACATTTCTAACTGTACCTGCTAGTTTATCACCAACATGCAAGTCGGACATTTGTAATACATCACTCTTTAATAATGCTGCCTCAAATTGATCACGGTAATCACGTAGAGGTTGTCTAATTGCGTCTTCAATATCTTGTAATGTATATGCATCAATTCCCAAGTCTTTTGTTTTATCTTCTGGGAACTCTGCATCACTGACTCCTAATGTTGTAATACCACACGCTTGCATTAATGCACGTGCTGCATCATAGCTTTCTGGGTGAATACTTGTTTGATCAAGTGGCTCTTCCCCATCTGTGATACGTAAGAATCCTGCACATTGTGTATATGCTTTAGGACCAAGTTTCTTTACATCCAATAGTTGTTTACGATTTGTGAAACGACCATTTTCATTTCTATAGTTCACAATCTCTTTTGCGGTTGCACTATTTAAACCAGAAATATGCGTTAGTAACTCTTGTGATGCTGTATTTAAATCTGCACCAGTTCTATTTACACATTTCATGATTGCTTCATCCAATCGATCGCTGAGTGCTTTTTGTGGTAAGTCATGTTGGTATTGACCTACACCAATTGACTTTGGATCAATCTTAATCAATTCTGCTAGTGGATCCAATAAACGTCTTCCGATAGATACAGCACTTCTTTCTTCAACTGCCATATCTGGGAATTCTTTACGTGCTGCTTCTTGTGCAGACCATACAGAAGCACCTGCCTCTGAAACTATTGCATAGCTTACATCTAATCCTTCTTCTTGAATACATTCCGCAACTAGTTTTTCACTTTCTCTAGATGCTGTACCGTTGCCTATAGCAATGATTTGAACTTTATAGTCTTTGATTAGTTTCGCTAATGCTTTTTTACTTGGTGCAGTATCCGCATTTTTTCTAAATGGATAAATCTTCTCAACTGTTAACATCTTACCAGTCTCATCCACAACTGCTAATTTACATCCATTAAAGAAACCAGGGTCAAATCCAAGTACTACTCTTCCCTTTAGTGGTGGTTGTAATAATAACTTCTCTAAATTCGTAGAGAATATTTCAATGGATTTTGTTTGTGCTCTTTCACTTAAGTCAGAACGGATTTCTCTTTCAATAGATGGGAATAATAAACGCACACAGCCATCATCTGTAGCTTCTTTTAGTTCATCCATCACTATCGTTTGATTATCTTTTACCAAATTATTTAATGCTTGTCTTTGCAAGTCTTCTGCATCATAGCTAAAAGATACAGTTAGAACTTTTTCTTTTTCCGCACGATCAATTGCCATAATGCGATGGTCTGCTAACGTACTTACTTTTTCAGAATAGTCATAATAATTCTGATAAACTTTCTTCTCATCTTTGGCATCTTTTTTCACCTTTGTCACAATGACACCAGCTTTTTGAATATATTCTTTAAATGCCCATCTTTGTTTAGGATTATCAGATACTACTTCAGCGATAATATCTTTCGCTCCTTGAATTGCGCTATTTGTATCCACAATTTCTTCTGTGATATATTTTTTCGCTTCTTCTTCTAAAGAACCTTCAGTAGGTAAAGCTAAAATCCAATCCGCAAGTGGTTGTAATCCTGCTTTAATTGCAACACCAGCTCTTGTCTTTTTCTTTTGCGCATATGGTTTATAAATATCTTCTACTTGTGATAGTTTTGTACATTTCGCAATATCTTGTCTTATTTCATCTGTTAGTTTTCCTTGTTCTTCAATAAGACGTAAAACATCTTCTTTTCTTTCCTTTAACTTCTCTTGGTAATCGTATTGTTTTTGAATATATAAGATTTGCTCTTCATCCAAACCATGTGTTGCCTCTTTACGATAACGAGCGATAAAAGGAACTGTATTACCTTCTTTCAATAGTGATAATGTATTTTCAACTTGGGATAAGTTAATTTTTAACTCTTCCGCAATACGTTTAATAATTTCTTCATTCATGTATCGTATACCTCCTAAAACTCAGTATTTCAATTATACATCAAACTGTAGAACATATATATAATTGACCGACAGTCAAAATTATCTTGACAATGAATTATTTTGATATCATAATGATATCAGATAAAAGGAGAATAAAAACTCATGGAAGAAAAAGTATTAGCCGGTAAAAAAATAGGAATGATCGTTCTATTAGGCATTATTGCGGTGTATGTGGTAGCGATTCTTTCACTACTTACAGGCATTAACTCAGGAAGTGCTTTTAGAATGATACTAACAATTATCGTATTAGCAATCGCATGGATTCCACTATGTGGTTTAAAAGTTCTAAAACCACAAGAGGCTCTAGTATTAACGTTATTCGGTAAATACATTGGTACATTAAAAGGTGAAGGCTTCTATTTTGTGAATCCTTTCTGTACATCAATCAACCCTGCATCTGCGACTAGATTATCGCAAAGCGGTGATGTAAGTAGTCATACTAGCCCACTAACTATCATGACAAGTGGTGGTGAATCTACAGTAGTTGCACAAGATGCTGGTAAAAAGATCAGCTTAAAAGTAATGACTTTAAATAATGCAAAGCAAAAGATTAACGATGTATTAGGTAATCCAGTTGAAATTGGAATTGCGGTCACATGGCGTGTTGTAGATACTGCAAAAGCTGTATTCAATGTGGATAACTATAAAGAGTATCTATCTCTAATGTGTGATACAGCATTACGTGATATTGTTCGTTTATATCCATATGACGTAGCACCTAATGTTGATACTACAGGTGATGGCTTAGCTGATGATGGTAGTTTAAGAGGATCTTCTTCTCTTGTTGCAGATCGCATCCAAGAAGAAATCCAAAAGAATGTTGACAATGCTGGTATTGAAATTATCTCTGCTAGAATTACATATCTTGCTTACGCACCAGAAATTGCGGCTGTAATGTTACAAAGACAACAAGCAAGTGCAATTATCGATGCTAGAAAAATGATTGTTGATGGTGCTGTTGGAATGGTTGAGATGGCTCTTGATCGTTTGAAAGAAAATAACACAGTTGATTTAGATGAAGAAAGAAAAGCTGCAATGGTATCTAATCTACTCGTGGTGCTTTGTGGTAACCACGATGCTCAGCCTGTAGTGAATAGCGGCTCTCTTTATTAGAATGAATGCCTAAAGGTAAAAAACAAATCCCATTGAGAGTGAGCGCAGAACTATACGAAGAATTAATGCAATGGGCTGAGGCAGACTTCCGCTCAGTCAATGGGCAGATAGAATACTTATTAACTGAATGTGTAAAACAACATAAAAAGAACGGGAAATATATCCCAGATGAAATCAAGAAATAGGAGGTAAATATGCCACAATTCTTACAATTTTTAAAAATCACATTTATATTAATCGCCCTCGTTTTATTGGTGATATCTTGTGCTCGTATTGTGCCACAAGAAAATGCATATGTAATTGAACGTTTCGGTAGATATCGCACTACTTGGGATGCTGGTTTACATTTTAAAATCCCATTTGTGGATCGTGTCGTAAGAAGAGTATTGCTCAAAGAGCAAGTTGCTGACTTTGCGCCACAACCAGTTATCACCAAAGATAATGTAACTATGCAAATAGACTCCGTCGTATATTTCAAAGTCATGAATTCACATGATTATACATATGGTGTAGAAAATCCAATTATGGCAATGGAGAACTTAACTGCTACTACCCTACGTAATATTATTGGTGATTTAACACTGGATGAAACACTAACTTCTCGTGAAACCATCAACTCACAAATGCTTACAATCATTGATGATGCAACAGATGCTTGGGGTATCCGTGTAAATCGTGTTGAATTAAAGAATATCCAACCACCAGCAGCTATTCGTGAATCAATGGAAAAGCAAATGAAAGCAGAACGTGAAAAGCGTGCAGCTATTCTAACTGCTGAGGGTGAAAAACAATCTATGATTCTTACTGCTGAAGGTAGAAAAGAATCTGCAGTTCTTGAAGCTGAAGCTAGAAAACAAGCAACTATTCTAGCAGCTGAAGCAGAAAAGGAAAAAGAAATCCGCGAAGCTGAAGGTAAAGCAGAAGCAATCCGTGCAGTGCATAATGCAACTGCAGATGGTCTAAAAGCTATCAAAGAAGCAGGTGCTGATGATGCTGTTATTAAATTAAAGAGCTTAGAAGCCTTTGAAGCAGCTTCACAAGGACAAGCCACAAAGATTATTATTCCATCTGAGATTCAAGGAATTGCAGGACTTGCACAAGGTGTGGCAGAAAGCCTAAAGAGCGAATGATGCCTTTCTTATTAGTCTGGATAGTTCTGTTGTTTGGACTTGGTGCATTGCAATCTATTTCAAAAGCGACTCATCAAAAAAAGATAGCGCCTAAACCAATTCAAACACAAGAAGAAATTATTCCCAAAAAACATGTCGATACACTCAATGGACAACATCCACATAGTCTCCAACATGATATACCTGAAGCAGGTTATGTTATCTTAAATGGCGTAAAAAGAAGAATTGAAGATTGTAAAGATCTTTAATATCTTACCAATCAAAAGGTTCACTTCAATAAGTGAACCTTTTATGATACTCTTCCATTTTCAACTGAATATTCTTTATCACAAATACGCATCGTAGAAGGACGATGTGATACCAAAAGTATTGTCTTACCTCCCCCTTCTTCTTTTAAAGATTTTAAAATAATTCCTTCATTTAAACTATCCAAGTTACTAGTAGGTTCATCTAATAATACAAATGGCGCATCATGCAAGAATACTCTTGCTAATGCTATTCTTTGTCTTTCACCACCAGATAAAGTATCACCCAATTCCCCAACTTGTGTATCATAGCCATCTTTTAGTTTCATAATGAAATCATGAATCGATGCTTTTTTACATGCTTCTATTACCTCTTCATCGCTTGCGTCTAACTTTGCGATTTTAATATTATTCTTAATTGTATCTTGGAATAAGTGCGTATCTTGTGTCATATAGCTTTCCATATTCCGCAAATTCTTTGTATTAATAGAATTTATATTTGTATCTGAAATATCTATTTGTCCGTCTGACACTTCCCAAAAGCGCATAAATAATTTTAATAATGTTGATTTACCAGAACCACTCTTACCACATAGTCCGATAATCTGATTTTTATCTGCGATTAAATTTACATGATCCAATACTTTTTCTTTGTCATACGCAAATGAAACATCTTTTGCGCTTGCATGATCAAATTCAATTTCCTTATTTCCTTCTATATCCTGTAGTAAAGGTGTCTCATCCAATATATCTAATATACGATTACCACTAGCAAATGTATTTTGTAGTGTGGATCCTAAAGCTGCTAATGCGGATGTTGGCCCAAATGAGCTCATAAACGCAATAATGCAAACCATCGCATTCCCCATCGAAATATTTCCTAAGCCATTTAATAAAATGGCAGAAAGAATCATTGCGATATCAAATATATAAATTAATGCTGTACTAATTGCTCTATTCTTTGAAGCTAATGCATTTGTTTTTTCTTGGTATTGTAATAATACTTCTGTATCATTATTCATTTTTGATAATCGTTCAATTCCATCATCATACTGTATTGTTTCATCTAAACCTCTTAGATTATCTAATACTGTTGTGCTTAATTTTCCAGCATATTGTCTTACGCCATCAGAAGAATCTTGGGATTGCATAGATATCACCAAAGGTAATGCCAC
>CACXEN010000167.1 GCA_902766675.1 uncultured Erysipelotrichaceae bacterium | reverse complement strand
CGATCTAAATCAATCTTATCATTATGAATAACTTGATCTAACAATGATTTTTTAAGAACGTGTAATCCAGCATTAACACGATTATCATAATAAATAGGTCGATCATCTTCTTTTGTTAGCCATTGATTGACACAATGATTATCATCTGCAATGATTAATCCACTATCATAGGGATGACTATTAGGATGTGTAAATATTGTTGCTAAACCACCTTTACGTTTATGAAAAGAAATGAGTCGATTAAAATCAATATCAAACAATGCATCTGCATTAAGTAATAAGAAATCATCTGTTAATTGATCTTTAATCTTGAATAATGCCCCAGCATTACCCAAAGGTTCTTTCTCAAAATAGTATTCAATATTCACTCCAAATGGTTTATTTGTAACAGGAGAAATATTAGATCCATCACCAAAATAATCCATGATGATCTGTCCTAAATGAGAAACAGTCAAAATAATATCTTTAAACCCTTGATCTCGTAGAGAATAGATTTCACGCTCTAAAACTGCCATTCCATCTATCTTGATCATTGGTTTAGGTATATCAGAGGCAATAGAAGAAATTCTTGTTCCTTTGCCTCCTGCCATAATAACTGTTTTCATTATTGTTCCCCACTTCTTGGAATATATTCTTCAGGTGTATAATGAATCACCTGTGTTCCACCATCTTCAAAATGGAATGGTACATAAAGCAAATCAGACATAGCGTGAATAACTTGTTCCTTATGTTCAGGCTGAACATAGAAGACTAAGAATCCGCCTCCACCAGCACCTAGCAGTTTTCCACCTAAAGCACCAGCTTCCATTCCCTTTTGATAAAGGTGATCAATTTCGTTTGTAGAAATAGCATTACCACTTTCTCTTTTTAGTTTCCATGTTTGATCAAGAAGTCTACCAAAATCATCTAAATTTCTATGTTTATCCGTTAAAATATCTTCAGCTTCATCAACAAGTTCTAACATTTTTAGTTTTAATGCTGTTTTATCAACTTGAGTATTACTTTTAGCATTTTCCTTTTGAATATCAGATGAGAAACGTGTGAATCCAGTGAAGAACATTACTAAATTATCATCTAATTGCTTCTTTCTATCTGGATGAATGATGATTGGTAACACATCATAGGTGCCATCAGTATTAAAATTAATTCTATTAAATCCGCCAAATGAAGCAGCAATCTGATCCTGCCATCCACCCGCTTCATTACATAAGACTCTTTCTAAGTAAATTGCATCATCCGCTAACTTGCGCTTATTCGCATATTTTCCTTTTAAAGAATAGAAAGCATTCAACATTCCAACAGCAAAAGAACTACTAGTTCCTAACCCAGAGCGAGCAGGTAAATCTGCTTCGTAGGTCAATCGGATATCCTTCATATCAAGCATTTTCATTGCATTCTTAATGGCAGGATGTACAATTTCATTGATTTCTTTAACACGTTCCGTCTTAGCGTAAGACAATTCTGTACGATAATCGAAGAATGGAGGAAGATGTCTCACAATGACATAACAGTATTTATCAAATGTAGTTGATAATACAGCACCGCCATTTTTTAGGAAGAAATCCTCCATATCAGTTCCTCCACCAAAGAATGACATTCTAAATGGTGTTTTAGTAATAATCATTTAACTTTTTCCTCAAAAATTACTTTCTTTGCTAGATCAATAAAATTGGTATAGCAATAACATTTCAAAAACTTATTTCTTGCTGCTTCTTCCATATATTGGATGTGATCATTAATATAAGTGTAAGCATTAAATACTTCTTCATTATTTGGAGGCATATTTATAAACACTCCTACATCATTATTTTTAATCACTTCTTTTGCAGCTCCATTACTATTTACTATGAGAGGTGCCCCTTGCATTAATGAATTAGGAAGAACACCACTTTGAGTACTTCTATTATATGCATTCCACACACATATACTCTGACGGTAAAAATTATTAATTTCTTCAGTTGTCATAGGACGTCCATGTTGTACTTTGAGCTGTCCCAAGTTAATTGCCTTTTTTAATAATTCATCTTCTAAAACCCGATCAAGATTATTTTTGCTTGCAATTAAGAACTTAATATTTTTCCGATTTGATATTGCATACTTAAGGAATTCAATAAATTCATTACAACCATGTACATCACTAAAACCACCAATAAATGAAAAATAGATTCTTTTAAGAGTAATATTATTATCAAATTGATCAGTGAATATTAAAGGAAATACATCGTAATTGTTATTCAATTTTTTCATATATTTTTCGTAATTTAACTTACCTGTTTCCGAAGCTAACAAAACTTTTGAAACTTTCCTACATATTTTTGAATTAACAATATATGCTCCAATGGTTTTAGGAATCGCATGACCTTCGGCAAGTAAATCTTTAAAGCTTGCTTTTGGCTCATGTAAAACATAAACAGTTCTAATTTTTCTTTTCTTACACTCATTCACAAGCTTGATATTTTTAGTACTTATGTTGTATATAAAAACTAAATCTGAATTAGAATTAACAATATCAGAAACATCATTTGTATAGACGATATCACGAGTATTTTTCAAAAACTTTTTATATTCTGGTGCAACATATAAACTAACATTATCAGTGATATTCAAAAACAACTCCTGATAAGCTTTTAAATGAGCGATATGTCCAGGAGAAAATTTTAAAGACACAATAGCTACTTTCATTTTTACCTCCAATAATTAAATCGCACTATAGACCTTCTTCATTTCATTTTTCACTGACTCTAAATCAAATTTTTTTATAGATTTTTGAGCGTTTTGACCTAAAAATATTCTTAAATCATTATTTGTGCATAATTCTTGTATTTTAACAGCTAAATCTTTTGCATTGTTTTCTGAGAATAAACCATTTTCACCATTGATAATTAAATCAGTATTTCCTCGAATTTTTGTTCCTATTGCAGGTAATCCACATGCCATTGCTTCCATTAAAGCAACTGGTAAACCTTCTTGCAAAGACATAAACACAAAAATATCACATACATTACAAATATCAGATATATCACTTCGATATCCCAAAAAATGGACATGATTTTCAACACCTAATTCTTTTGAAATCCTAATAAGCTCATTTTGCAATGTCCCTGTACCACAAATAACATAATGCAGACTGCTATAGATATCTGTATTTTTAAGTTTTGCAATAGCTCTTATTACTATTTCATGATTTTTTCTCTTTATTAATTCGCCGACCGATAATAAGAGAATATCGTCTTCCTTAAATCCTAATTCTTTTCTTTTACAAATATCTTTTGATTTTATATTTGTAAACTTACGTAAATCTATACCAACACCGGGTACATACATCACCCTTTTAGCATAAAAATGCTGAGCACGTTTATAATCTTCTTGATTAATTGTAATCAAGATATCAGTGAATTTTGATAAATATTTTTCCACTGGATAGTACGTCAACCAATTTAATAAAGGAGCACCAGAGAAGAAATGAAACCCATGGGCTGTATATATTACTCTTGTTGACTTTTTTCTAGCATCTCTCGCTGCTAATCGCGTTAAAGCAGCACCTACCGGAGTATGACAATGAACTATATCATAATTTTCTCTATCAATTATTTCTTTCAACATCCTATATGATTTTACATTTTCTTTTTTCAATGGATTCCTCTCAAAAGGGATATCAAAATAATAATCGCAGTAAGGAATATGACAATCATTTGGATTTTCATAATCATTTCTAGCTGCAACAGCTGTTTCCCATCCAGCTTCCTTGAACATTTTAAGATATGGAATATGAAATTCCATAATATGTGTTTTTACAACTGTTGCTACAAACAATACTTTTTTACCCATAATTATTTTTCCAAAGCTGTAGTCTTTCCTTCAACTACACCTTCCGTACTTTCTTTCATAAATAAGATTTTGACTGTCGCAAACATGATGTGTAAATCCTGTAAGATTCCCGGTTGACTAATATACATAAGATCCATTAGTAACTTGTCATAAGGTTCAGTATTATACTTCCCATAT
>CACXEN010000166.1 GCA_902766675.1 uncultured Erysipelotrichaceae bacterium | reverse complement strand
TTATCTACTACATCAAAGAATGCTGGAACTTGGTAGTCAAATTCATGGTTACCAGGAATCGCAATGTCATACCCTGCCGTATTCATGATTTCTACGATCTTTTGACCTTGAGTGATACGACCGATGATTTCGCCTTGAATATGGTCACCCATATCAAGCAATAACGTAGGATTGGTTTGCGCTTTTTTATACGCAGCTACTTTGTCGTAGTTCACAATCCCGCAGTGAACGTCATTGGTATGTAATAACGTTACTGTAGTTGCTTCATCCGCATGCACTTGTGATGGTGTAATTAGAGTAAACACCATTAGAAGCGTCACAATTATTGCGAACATCTTTTTAAAAACTGTCTTCATGTTCATCTCCTTCCTTTCTTTTACCCGAACTTTTATAGACAATCACACTAACGAATCAAGTGACAATCTTTCTCATATACATATTGCAGCGCATATGACCATAAGTGCTACAATGTATATATAGAAAGAGAAACTACTATGCAAACGAATATTCTAGTAACAACAGATCATTGTGCAATTACTACAATAACACCTGATCAATTGGAAACCGTTCATGCGATACTTATCCAAAGCAATTCATTCTTTTGTTTAAAAACTATTTCAATCAATGAAACATCAGATATTCTGAATCAATATGCTTTTTCTGAAACGCCTTCTCTTTTTGCAATCAATCTTAGCGAAGATATCGTTGGACTCATTAATTACGCTTCTTGCTTAGAAGATGGTAAGCAAATTGATTGGATAATCGATAGCCAACATAAATTTCATGGCATCGTTAGTGAAGTAATAGATGCTCTTATCTCTAAGACATTAGAGGATGGCTATGATTGCTATTTAGATATTGATATAGGTAATCAAACCGCAATCTCTTTAGCGCATCGCAATCAATTTAAGTTTGTAAATCTAGAAGATCATCATGTGTTATATATGAAAAATAAGTGATGCTAAAAGCATCACTTATTTTCATTATTATCAGAGTTGTCAAAGCCAACTGGCTTAGAGTCACCATAAAGATTTCCTTCAAGAAAATGTTTACGGCATAAAGCTATATATTCGTCATTTGCGCCTAGCATAACTTGGCTACCTTCTCTTACGATACCATCTTTATTATATCTCGCATTGCAGGTCGCTTTTTTGCCACACCAGCAGACAGTTTTAACTTCGCGCAATTCATCAGCGATAGTGATTAATCTTTCGCTGCCTTCAAATAAATGTAATTGGAAGTCAGAACGTAAGCCATAACATAATACAGGCACATTCAATTGGTCCACAAAGTAAGCTAATTGATCAATTTGTTCACTGCGCGCGAATTGTATTTCATCTACGATAATTGCATCATAAGATTGAATTTGTGCATCACTCATACCACAAACTTCATCTAATAAAATGCATTCTCTTTCCAACCCTATACGTGAGCGAATGATATTTGATCCATCACGTGTATCCATATTCGTTTTCGCAAGTAAAACTTTCTGGCCTCTTTCACGATAATTATATTCAGCCATCAATGCATTTGCAGTTTTTGACGAACCCATTGCGCCATAATAGAAATATAATTTAGCCATATTTATAATTTATCCCCATATTTTTCTTCAAACAGTGAAACAGGTAGTGGCTTAGAGAAATAATATCCTTGATAATGCACATCACCCATCTTCTTGATAGTATCTAATTGACCACGTGTTTCCACGCCTTCAACAATAATGTCCATACCTAGTTTTTTAATCATTTCAATGACAGAACCCATAATCACTTGCGCTCTTTCATCATTATTCAAACCACGTACAAATACCATGTCCAATTTAATTGTATCAACATTTAGATTTTTTAAAACATTAAGTGAAGAATATCCACTACCAAAGTCATCTAATTCTAATATAAATCCAGCCTCACGCATTTCATTCACAAAGTTTTCAAACTTAACCGGTGAATAGATAATTGCTGTTTCAGTTAACTCCAAATGCAGTTTTTTAGGGTCAATTTGATAACGTTCTATCAAGTCTTTGAAAAATGCTTGGGTATTAATACATTCAAAGTCTTCAGGAGAAATATTCACTGAGATTGATACATCTTTAAATTTTGTATTCTCCCACTTTTTAATTTGTTTCGCAGCTATTTCCCATATTTGTTGGTCTAAGCGATGAATTCGCTTTGTTTCTTCTAAGATTTCAATGAAGCGACTTGGTGGTAATATTTCACCAGTATGTTTTCTATCCCATCTAGCTAATGCTTCCGTTCCTACAAAGTTTCCATCACCATCAAATTGAGGTTGTAAAAATAGTATAAATTCATCATTCTTTAAAGCATCATCAAATTCCGCAATAACTTCTTCTTGGTGACGAACTTTATTCATCATATTGTCAGAATAGAAATGGAATTGAGAATTACCACTGGAACGTTTAATTTTCATTGCCAAACGTGCTTTATCATTCATATCAAAAATAGAATGATTACCACGTTTCACCATATATACACCTACAACCAAATCCAAATGATAATTGGAAGTATTAACGAGGTTTTCTATCTCTGTAACAGTATCTTCTAATGGATTATCTAACCATGATTGTTTTGTCATAAAAATAGAAAAGTTATCGGAATGAAAGCGTGCGCTAACATCACCAAACTTATCTCTTTTCTTCAATATATCTCCAATATTTTTCAATATTTCATCACCTTTTTTAATTCCAAAAAGGTTATTGATCATTTTGAAATTTCGAACATTAAAACATATCATGACACATTCTTGTTTTGGAGTATCTTGGATTTTTTTTCGTACAGTTTGAAAGAATCCATCACGATTAAAAAGACCACTAAGAGAATCATAGATTCTTCTCTCATTAAAGTCTTCATCTGCATCAATCAATTCTAATTCAAAACTTTCTTTGTTTTCTTTCATGAATCACCTTAAAACACTAATTCCAGATAAAAAGGAAATACTTTACGCATTCCCCCCCAAAACAAATTTATATAGATATATTACCATAGAGATAATAATTATCATAGATAAATACATTGTTTTTTTTCAACAGAATTATGTAATTATCTACTATTTTACTTTTTATTCTTAAACACAAATTCTCTTTGTATAACAAAATTCGCAATAAATATCACCGTATCCACTATCACTTTGATCCAAATTGTCATATTTGGGTTCAATTTGCTTAAAATATTGACCACAAATGCACTAATAAACATCTGAACTACTACCAAAATGAAGTATTTTAATAGCGATGATTGATTCATCTTCTTAAATACCAACTTTGAATTAATAAAGAAGTTATATAAAGAGCTTAATATTCTAGCAATAATGGTGCTGATAAATGCGGCATCAGCATTTCCTTTAAATAAGACTTTATAAAAAAATGTAAATAAAGCTAAATCAATTAAAAATGAAGAAACACTCGCAAATATATATTTCAAAAACAATTTATAAATCATCATTGAATCTTTTAGTGGGTTAAAATGTGATTCACTGTTGTTATCGATATAGATTGTTTGAAT
>CACXEN010000165.1 GCA_902766675.1 uncultured Erysipelotrichaceae bacterium | reverse complement strand
ATCTCATGTTTTGGATATCAAACAAGATATAACTTAGAAGAAGGATTCCCATTACTTACAACGAAGAAAGTATTCTTTAGAGGTATTGCGGAGGAATTGTTCTGGTTTATTAGTGGCTCAACAAATATTCAACCGCTTGTAAAAAAGAATGTAAAAATCTGGAATGATTGGCCATATGATAAATATAAAAAATCAGATGCTTATCAAGGCGAAACGATGGATGAATTCATTGAAAAGATTAAGAATGATGATGAATTTGCGCAAAAGTGGGGAGATTTAGGCCCAGTCTATGGTAAACAATGGCGTGATTTCTTTGGGGTTGATCAATTGATGAAAGTCATTGATGATCTAAAGAATAATCCATTTTCAAGAAGACATATTGTAGTCGCATATAATCCAGCACAAGTAGAAGAAATGGCATTACCTGCATGTCATGCATTTTTCCAGTTCTATGTAAGTGCAGATAAAAAGAAATTATCTTTACAGCTATATCAAAGAAGTGCAGATACATTCTTAGGTGTTCCATTTAATATTGCGTCATATGCATTATTGTTGATGATGGTGGCACAAGTATGTGGATATGAACCATATGAAATGGTACATACATTTGGAGATGTACATATTTATAATGACCATATTGATTTAATTAAAGAACAACTTTCTAGAGAACCTAGAAAACTTCCAAAAATGAAAATAAATCCAGATATCAAAGATATTAGAGATTTTAAATATGAAGACTTTGAACTTGTGGATTATGATCCATATCCAGCGATTAAAGGAAAGGTGAGTGTGTAATGTTAATAATTAGTATTGCAATGGATGAAAACAAAGGAATCGGATACAAAAATGCATTACCTTGGCATCTAAAAGAAGAATTAAAATTATTTAAACAAAATACGCTACATAAAAATATCATCATGGGTAATACAACATTTGATAATTTACCTAGAAAACTAGTAGATAGACATATTGTGGTATGCTCTCTTGATCCAGAATATACTGTGGATGATCCAGATGTAGAAGTAATCTATGACTTAGACGCATTTATTCAAGAACATGAAAATGAAGAAGAAGAATATATTGTATGTGGAGGGGCATCCATTTATCGCATCACATATCCTTACTGCAAGAAAGCACTAATCTCATTTGTGAAAGGGGAATATCAAGTAGACACATATTTTGATAGCTTCGACATGAATGATTGGAATATCACAAAAGAAGAAGAATATGATGATTTCATTTATCGTGAATTAGAAAGAAAAGAAATCTCTCTAGAAAATAACTAGAGAGATTTTTATTTGGCTTATTTAACAAAAAATATTTCAATTTAAATTCATCATGGTGAAATTGAGCATATGAGTGGAGTCAATAATAGTACGTTGCTACAATACTTTTATATAAAAGGAGAGAGTAGTATGGGTATATTTGATTTATTTAAAAGAGAAGATATCAATGAAGGTATTCAGGCATTTAAAGAAGAAGATAAAGCGATGCTCATTGATGTTAGAGAAGTAGATGAATTCAGACAAGGTCATATTCCAAACGCAAAGAATGTGCCATTATCCACAAGCGGTGATATAGAAAAAGTAGTAAAGGATAAAGATATGCCTTTATATGTATATTGTTTGAGTGGCTCCAGAAGTAGAACTGCTTGTATGCAATTTAGAAAGATGGGATATACCAATGTAAGAAATATTGGTGGAATCGGTAATTATAAAGGAAGTATCCAAAGGTAAGTATATGAAAAAACTTCTAGTTGCTTTATTATCGATATCTCTATTTGCATGTGCAACAAATACTTCTGATGCATCAGTTCATGTCATTTCATCGCAAGACGCAATGGAAATGATGGAAAATGAAAGTGACTATGTCATTGTAGATGTGCGTACGCCAGAAGAATATAATGCGTCTCATATTCCAGATGCGATAAATATTCCAGTTGAAACGATTGAGGATAAGCCACAAGAATTATCAAATGTAAATCAATTAATTTTGATATATTGTCGTAGTGGGAATCGTAGTAATCAAGCTGCGAATAAATTAGCGCAATTGGGTTATACCAATCTATATGATTTTGGCGGTATCATGAATTGGACTGGTGAAATAGTGAGCGAATAGAATTGGTGGTAGAAATACCACCTTTTTGATTGTTAGAAAAAATGAGGTGTGATACCATTAAATAAGTCAATAGCGAAGGAGGATTATCATGAAATTAGTATTGATTCGTCATGGCGAAAGTGAGTGGAACAAATTAAACCTATTCACAGGATGGACAGACGTAGAATTATCTGAAAAGGGTGTAGAAGAAGCAAAAGCAGCAGGTATCACATTAAAAGCAGCAGGATATGACTTCGACTTATGTTTCACTTCTTACCTAAAACGTGCAATCCACACATTAAATTACACATTAGAAGGTATGGATAGAGAATGGCTTCCAGTTATTAAAACTTGGAAATTAAATGAAAGACACTATGGTGCTTTACAAGGTTTAAATAAAGCTGAAACAGCTGAAAAATATGGTGAAGACCAAGTAAAAGTTTGGAGAAGATCTTTCGATGTACAACCTCCTGCTTTAGAAGAAACAGATGAAAGAAATCCAGCTTTACAAGAACCATATCGTAATGAGAATAAAGATGAATTACCACTATGCGAAAGTTTAAAAGACACAATCGCTCGTGCAGTTCCTTATTATGAAGAAGTAATCTTACCAGAAATGAAAGCAGGTAAGAGAGTTGTCATTGCGGCACACGGAAATAGTTTAAGAGCATTAGTTAAATACTTTGAAAACTTAACTGATGAAGAAATTATTGATGTAAATATTCCTACAGGAATTCCACTCGTATATACATTCGATGATGACGGCAAATTCGTTTCTAAAGAATATTTAGGCGATCAAAGCGCTATTGAAGCGAAGATGCAAGCTGTAGCTAATCAAGGTAAAAAACAATAATAAAAATTAGATGGATTAAAAGAATAAGATTCTAAATCCATCTTTTTTTATTGGCTTTTCAAATCAATAAAAAGATATCTGGTATAAAATAATATATATCTAGAAGGGATATAGTATAAAAAAAGCTCTTTAGAAAGAGCTTTATCATGCTACGGGCGACTGATGGGACTCGAACCCACGAGTGCTGGAGCCACAATCCAGTGTGTTAACCAACTTCACCACAGCCGCCATATCGTGCTAGAAGATAATATCATAAACGGGATTGTAAAACAATAAGCACCATGAGAAAAATCGAAGTATATGTTGCAGGAGAAAACCGTCCTGTCACAATTGAACGCAAAAGAAAAAATAGAAATATCTATCTACGTGTAAAAGAAGATAGAAGTCTTTTTGTGACGACACCATATGGGATAGATATTGAATATATTATTCAGTTTATAAAAGATAATGAAAAATTCATCTTAAGAAGATTAAATGACCCACTTCCACAAACTGTTGAACAATTAACTGGCGCAAATGGGAATGAAACTGTTTGGTTGGGTAAGCATTATCCAATTGAATATGTGACTGCAAAAACGAATTTTATATCCTTTGAAAATGATAAGCTTGTATATTATTTAACAGATCAATCCAAAGAAACAATAGAAAAAACATTTTTTGAATTTGCCAGTAAACAGTTGCGTATGTTTATTGAAGAAAGAAGAGAAGAGTGGGATTCGTGGATATGTAGAATTAATGGTTTAGAGATTCCAACGATTACACTAAAATATATGACAAGTCAGTGGGGTTCTTGTAATTATAGAAAGAATAAAATTAGTATTTCTTTACGCTTAATACATTATCCTGTGCAATGTTTGGACTATGTTTTATTACATGAATATGCGCATTTACTTGTGCCAAATCATTCAAAAGAATTCTATGATGTCGTAAAAACATTTATGCCTGATTATAAAGTGTATTCTGATTTACTCAAAGGCACTTTATAAATGAAAATTTTTTCAAATGTTTATGATAGTTTTCACAGTTTTTTCATAATAATAGTGAAAGACCTATTGAAGAATTATGAGATTTCGATACAATGAAATTAGAAAGATTATTTGATTAGATTGGAGTTGATTATAATGGTTCCCGCAAAAAGATTTTTTTGGGCACTAGTCAAAGATAATAATATGAAAGTAGGTGCTCTTTTTGGCGGGGAATCATATACAACTAGTATGCGTTTTTAAGATGGATGTTTCGTGCGTCCATTTTTTAATATCCAATTTCATAATCTGATTGATCATAGGAGGTAAGTATTATGAATCAAGTGAATCAGGAATTTTTCGAAGCAGCAGCACACGGCGATTTCGCTAAAATGTGCGCACAAGTCACAAAAGGTGCAGATGTCAATGTTGCTAGCGGTGATGGACGTACCGCTCTTATGAGAAGCGCTAAGCGTGGACATGAGGAAGTCGTTCGCTTCTTACTAGATAATGGAGCAGACCCAAGAGCTAGAGACAAGAATAATAAGACAGCTCTAATGGGTGCCGCAAAGAAAGGGCATGTTGAAATATGTCGCATGCTAGTGCATGCTGGTGCAGATGTAAACTCCCACGATAATAAGGGAAGAACTGCTCTAATGAGAGCTGCACTATTAGGCCAAGATGAAGTTGTTGAATACCTTGTTAGTAAAGGTGCAGATGTCAATGCGGTTGATGCTGATGGTAGAACTGCATTAATGGAAGCTGTAACAGGTTATAAGATGGATATCATCGACTTCTTGATGGAACATGGTGCAGATGTGAATGCGGCTGACCACAAAGGATGTACAGCACTTATGCGCGCAGCATATATTGGATACCCAACACTTGTTGAAAAACTTTTGAACCATGGCGCAGATAAAAGTGTAAAAGATAATAATGCAAACTTAGCAATTCATTACGTTCGTAAAGAATGCTTAGTAGATTTGAAGGATCTATTAAAGTAAGGAGTAGACAGATATGAAGGATTATTTAGCGAATGATGTAAGAAATGTTGTCGTACTTGGTCACTCAGGTGCCGGCAAAAGTTCCGTTGTAGAAGCATGCTTGTATTTCACAAAACAAATTGACCGCTTTGGTCCAGCTGCTGATGGAACGACAGCTTTAAACTTTGATGCAGAAGAAGGTAAAAGAGGTTTATCTGTTTATACACACTTAGCACCAGTAGAATGGAAAAACAAAAAAATTAATTTCATTGATACACCAGGTTATCTAGATTACGAAGGGGAAGAAGTAACTGGTTTAACAACTGGAGATAATGCATTAATCGTAGTTGATGGTAAAGAAGGTATTGAAGCTGGTACAGAAAGAGCTTGGAAAGAAGCTGCTAGTAAAAGAAAGCTTCCTACAATTTTCTTTATCAATAAGATGGATGATGAACAAGCAAAATTTGATGATGTATTTAATGCATTAAGAGATAAATTCGGAAAGAGTGTTATTCCATTTGAAATGCCAATTATGAAAGATGGAAAAGTAGCAGGTTCTATTAACATCTTAAGAAAGAAAGCGTGGTACTACGATAATAATAAAGAACCACAAGAAGTTCCTGCTGAACTCGCTGATCAAGTAGAAGAATACTATTCTGAAATCGCTGAAGGTATTGCGATGACAGATGATGAACTCATGGAAAAGTTCTTCTCTGGTGAAGAATTTGATGAACATGAAATCGCAAAAGGATTACGAATTGGTGTCAGAAATGGTGACATTCGTCCAGTATATGCAGGTAGTGCACAAGAACAAACTGGTATTGAACGTTTAATGGACTTAATCACAGAATATTTCCCAAGCTATGCAGAAAAGGGAAAAGTTGTGGCATTGGATGCGAATAATGAACCAGTAGAATTAGAAACAAATGAAAATGAAGAATTATCTGCATTTGTGTTCAAAACAATCGTTGACCCATTCGTTGGTAAGATTTCTTATTTAAAAGTTATGTCAGGTGTATTAAATAGCGATAGCCAAGTATATAACTCTAAGAAAGATGTGATGGAAAAGATTAACCAAATCTATGTCATCAATGGAAAAATCCAAATTGGTGTTGGTAAATTATTTACTGGTGATATTGGTGCGGTTGTTAAATTACAAGAAACTGAAACAAATGACACACTATGTGCAAAGAGTAAGCCAGTGCATTATCCAGAGATTGAATATCCTGAACCAATGTTAGGATATGCAATTCATCCAAAAACAAAAGCGGATGAAGATAAACTATCTGCTGGTATGAGAAATATGATGCAAGAAGATGGCACAATTAAGTTTGTGAATAATGTTGAAACACATGAACAGATTCTTTATGGTCTAGGTGATCAACATATTGACTTAATTCTTTCTAAACTAAAATCTAAATATAAAGTAGAAGTTGAAACAGCTCCTCCAACTGTACAATATCGCGAAACAATCCGTGGTAAAGCAGAAGCACAAGGCCGTTATAAGAAACAAAATGGTGGTGCTGGATTATTCGGTGAAGTATGGGTACGCTTTGAACCATGCGATAGTGAAACGATGGAATTCCAAGAAGAATTAAAGGGTGAAAACTTACCAAGAAACTTCGTTCCACCAGTAGAGCAAGGTTTACGTGATTGTATGGAACATGGTCCATTAGCAGGATTTAAAGTCGTTGGTGTAAAAGCCACAGTATATGATGGTAAATATCACCCAGTTGACTCAAAAGAAGCAGCATTTAAAGAAGCAGCACGTCTATCATTCAATTCTGCAATGCCTAATGCAAAACCTGCATTGTTAGAACCAATCTGCAAAATGACAGTTGTTGCGCCTGAAGAATATACAGGTACAATAATGGGAGATATCTCTAAACGTCGTGGATTGATTATTGAAATGTCACTAAATGATGATGGAGATCAGGTAATCAAAGCAGAAGCTCCAGAAGCAGAATTGCTAACATATGCGAACGAACTACGTGCGATGACACAAGGTAGAGGACGCTATACAATGAGCTTCGATCGTTACCAACCTGCACCAAATGAAGTTGCAGATAAAGTAATTGCTCAAGCAAAACAAAAAGAAGAATAAATGAAAATACCAGGTAAATAT
>CACXEN010000164.1 GCA_902766675.1 uncultured Erysipelotrichaceae bacterium | reverse complement strand
CCTAGTGCTTGTACGGAAAGACCACTAATCGAACCACCAAGCAAAGCAACTTTGACTGTCTCCCCAATTGACAAAGTTTCTTTTGCGGTGTTTGTTGTTCGAACATTTGCATATGTTGCACTGCGCATACCTAAAATACATACAGCAGAGCTCATTAATGCACCAAGAAGTACAGCTAAACCACTTGTCTTTTCTACAAACAAACTAAAAACAAGTGCTAAACCTAATACAACCAGTCCTATCGACTTAAATTCTGTTTTAATAAATGTATTTGCTCCATCACGAATAATATGAGAGAGCTCTTTCATTTCTTCTGTGCCTTCGTCCATCTTTTTGATTTTTTGGTAATTCAAAAGAACATACGCAAACACAAAACAGCATAGTGCAATTACTATTATCCAATACATATTATCTACCCCCTAAGAAGATCAATTTAAAATAATATTAACACAATATACTATTGAATTCACAAACTAGTTTAATATTTTCAATTTTTTCATTACAATAAAGATATAAGAACGAGGTGGTTCACTTATGACAAATCATAGATTAAAGATAATGCATATCACAATGCGATTCAGTGGTGGTATTTTTACGTTTTTACAAGACATGACGAATGGCTGTAAAGATGAATTTGACCAAACAATTGTATATGCTGCACATCCAAATCTCCCGACAGATGTGCGTAGACTTTTTGATAAAAGCGTACATCTAATTCGGTTAAGTACATATGATGAAGATCATTCCATTCTTGCGGATAAAGCATGTAGAGGTGAATTAAGAGATCTTTTAGAACAAGAAAAACCTGATGTCATCCATCTACATGGATATCATGCAGGTCGCTTAGGTCGAAAGGCATTTGAAAATAGTACATTGCCTATTCTATATACGCCTCATGGATATCGTTATCTTGCGGAAGATCATAATCGTTTAACACGTAGTTTATTTAGACATACCGAACAAAGTTTAGCTAACAATAATTGTACGATTGTGGCATGTAGTAAAGGAGAATTTGCAGAAACGCTAAGCTTCACAAAGAATGCTACATATATCAATAATGGCATTGATGTAAAGCTGATTGATTCTCTTACTGCCAACTTTAAAGAGAAAGAACATCCATTTACAGTATTTACAACTGGATTAATTAACCCACAAAAGAATCCTGATTTGTTTAATGAAATCGCCAATGCAATGCCAGATACGAAATTCATTTGGATTGGTGATGGAGAATCAAAATATAAACTAACTGCACCAAATATTGAAATTACAGGTTGGTTAGAACATGATAAAGCAATCCAAAAGATGTGTGAAGGCGATGTATTCTTACTAACATCTTTATGGGAAGGATTACCTATTTCCCTACTAGAAGCGATGTATCTAAAAAAGATGTGTATTGTTTCAAATGTTATTGGTAGTAGAGATGTTATCAATAATGGTGAAAATGGATTTATTTGTGATTCAGCAGCTTCATTTGTAAATACCATTCACCACTATCCTGATGACTCCACAAAACAAATCATTGAAAATGGTCATCAAGATATTGTAGATAACTATACACTTGATCAAATGATTCAAGAATACAAAAACTTATATAAAGAAAAAGTTAATTGATTCAATTAACTTTTTTTATCACCGCAATAGTGCAAGGCATCCTACCTTCTACAATGCGATAGGAAACATCTTTATATCCTGCTTCTTCAAAGAATTTCTTATAGGATGTGAAATCAAACTGTCTCTTAAATCCGGCACCAGATCTCTCCAAAAGTTTTACGATAGGTCCTTGTTTCCCATTAGTCATATTGATATAAGTCGGGATGATTACTTTTCCTTTTTTCTTGCATACGCGTAACAACCCCCTCAAGTGCAGCATATGGATCATCCAATAAGTGAATCACATTACCTGCAACTACTTTATCAAAAGATTCATTTGGATAGTCGAGTTTTGTGATATCAGCATATGAAATAGTAGTATTACCAATACCTCTTAATTTTTTCATTGTTTGCTTTAGCTATTATTTGTAATTTTAACAACTTTATACACTATTATATATTGCAATTTATGCAGATTTCTTATAATCTGTAATGTCATGCAAGGAGATTGATATTTATGGACACAAAAATGATGATTGAAATATTAGGCTATATTGGCTCATTCTTAGTACTTGTATCATTTCTAATGGTATCGGTAGTAAAGTTAAGAATTGTTAATACAATTGGTGGTTTT
>CACXEN010000163.1 GCA_902766675.1 uncultured Erysipelotrichaceae bacterium | reverse complement strand
TCACAACAATGGAAGATTATTATACATATCGCCAAGACAAATCTGGGAAAGTATATATATCAGAAGTATCATGGCCTATAATCTATCTATATGATGAACCACAAAATGTAGTGATTCGTTGTGATAGTACTTCTTCTATGACATCTGTTGGAAAAGAAGCAGAATCAATTTTAAATACATTTAGCGCAAATGATATTACCTATAAAGCAAAAGACTTATTAGAACAAGCTAGAGAAATCCAACAATTATCACAATCCACAAATACAATGTTATTGTGGATTGCAGGAATATCTCTTCTTGTAGGTGGTATTGGTGTTATGAATATCATGTTAGTATCTGTGACAGAGCGTACAAATGAAATTGGTTTGAAAAAAGCAATTGGTGCGCCAAAGAAATCTATCATGACGCAATTCTTAACAGAAGCAGTTGTACTAACATCGACCGGTGGCTTTTTAGGAGTAATTGTTGGAATCATACTTGCGGAAGTGATATCGAGATTAAATGGAACACCAGTAGCGATTAATGTACCATCTTCAATATTTGCGGTTGTATTCTCAATGTTAATAGGTATTATATTTGGAATTATTCCATCTTATAAAGCTTCTAATTTAGATCCAATTGAAGCACTTAGACATGAATAGAAAATGCACAATCCTGTGCATTTTTATTATGTCTTCGCTATAATTGTTTTACGAGGATAAAGCCATGAAAAATAAATGTATTGTAATTGGTGTAAGCGGAGGAATTGCGGCATATAAAATATGCGGATTAGTTTCTCGTTTAAAACAAGAAGGAAATGATGTCCATGTTTTAATGACGAAGGCAGCCACAGAATTTGTAGGCCCACTTACTTTTCAGACGCTAAGTGGAAATAGAGTAGTATTAGACATGTTTGATGTAGGTTTTGAACCAGATGTACATCATGTATCAGTAGCGAAAAAAGCAGATATCTTTGTGATAGCTCCAGCAACCGCAAATGTGATTGCGAAAGTAGCTCATGGGATTGCGGATGATTATTTAACAACATCTTTTTTAGCTGCGAATTGTCCAAAACTTATTGTGCCTGCGATGAATACAGGAATGTTAGAAAATCCAATTACCCAAGACAATTTAAAAATATGTAAAAAATATGGCATGGAAATATTAGAAAGTGGCAGTGGTTATTTAGCTTGTGGTGATGTTGGTAAAGGTAGAATGCCGGAAGCTGATGTTATTTATGATGCAATCAGTGCCATGGTTGAAGAAGATAAATATCTAAAAGGAAAGAAAGTATTAGTTTCAGCTGGTCCAACAATGGAAGAAATAGATCCAGTTCGATTTATCAGTAATCATTCTTCTGGCAAAATGGGATATGCGTTAGCGAAAGCTGCTAGAAATTTTGGCGCAGATGTTACTTTGGTAAGTGGTAAAACAAATTTAGAAAAACCAGTAGGCATGAAAGTGATTGAAATAACTTCTGCGAAAGATATGGCAAATGAAATAGAAAAAGTAAGTGAAAAAATGGACGTCATTATCATGGCAGCAGCTGTTGCGGATTTTACACCGAAGAAAAAAGAAAAGAATAAAATCAAAAAGACAAACAAAGACAATAGTTTGGAATTAGCTCGTACTAAAGATATTTTACTTGCTTTAGGGAAAAAGAAAAAAAGAGGGCAAAAACTAATTGGCTTTGCGATGGAAACAGAGAATTTGATTGAAAATGCGAATAAGAAGTTAAAGGAAAAGAATTTAGATTATATTATTGCGAATTCAATCAATGAAAAAGGGGCAGGTTTTGCGGTAGACACAAATTCTGTCACAATCATTTCTAAAAATCATGAAGAAAAATTAGGATTACTTTCCAAAGATGAAACAGCAGAAAGAATTCTAGCGTATTGTTTAAAAAAGTAGGAGAGAAAGAATGCTATTAACGGTAGATGTAGGAAACACAAATATATCTTTTGGTATTTTTGATGAAGATGAAATAGTTGGTAGATATAGACTTATCACCAAAACAGAAAGAACATCTGATGAATTTGGATTCTTAATGATGAGCTTTATGCAACAACAAAACATCGATAAGAATGAAATTGAAGATGTCATCATTTCATCTGTTGTGCCAAAGATTATGTATCCTCTAACAAGCGCAATTATTAAATATTTTGATATTTGGCCAAAGATTATTGATTCTACAACAGATTGTGGCATCAAACTAACAACACAAGAAAAGACTACAGTAGGTGCAGATCGAATAGTTAATACAGCATATGCTTATCATACATTCAAACAATCAACGATTATTGTGGACTTTGGTACAGCAACGACATTTGATTATGTCAGCGATGAAGGGGAATTCAAATATGTAGTCATACTACCTGGTATTCAAGTTGCTTTAGATGCTTTAACATCAAAAACTGCTAAACTACCAGAAGTTGAAATCAAAAAGCCTGAATCAATTCTAGGTATGAATACAATTCATGGTATGCAAGCAGGACTCGTTTATGGCTATATCGGTTCAGTAGAAAAAATCATTGCCCAAATGAAAAAAGAATTAAATGATAGCCACTGCAAAGTAATCGCAACTGGTGGATTGGGAAAAGTAATTGCGAATGAAACAGATGCGATTGATGAATATGATCCAGATGTTGCCTATAAAGGAATGAAAATCATTTACGATAGATGGAAAGAAGGCAAATGATGAAAGAAGCGATGACAACCAACATCTATGATGTAAAAGGGAAACTGCTGATATATGGAACATGCTTAAAAGATGTAGAAAGTGCACAATTTGAAAAACTACAAGAACAATTCGATGTCGCATTAGCATTATGTTTAGAAAAAGAACATATTAATATGGCAATCACAAAAATTGGGGCGATGTTATCAACTGGGCAAATTGAAGAAGTATGTTTTGCTTCTGTAAATCGTTCGCCACATTGTACGCAATTGCACTATATCAAACATGAAATAGAACGTATGATTCCAAAAGAGAATTTACCGCCAATTTCAGATGTGATTGTAAAAGATGGTGAAGTAGTTTTGATTGATGATACTGTCATCGATTATTCAAAAGATTTAATTGAATTATCAAAGTTATTAAAACAGTGAGAACAAATGCATTCTCACTGTTATTTTTTACCAAAGTTTATCTGGATATGTACCATTATCTTTTAATTCTTGGATATGTTTTACAACACCTGGTTTATCTTCTTTATATGTAACGCCAAACCATTTATCATCACTAGATAAAACCTTTACGCTACATTTACCAGCCTCAATTAATTCACCAACAAGTGTAGGTAATACATGTTCACACTTCATTGGATTATTCTTTAATTCTCTTTCAAGGAAAGCTTTAAAGTTTGGCTCTGCTTGTTCGAAGATAGCTGGTGTAAATCCCCAGAAATTCATAGACACAAGTGTATCATCTGCTAGTGGTAGCCAAGCATCATTTTCTTCATAAACTGCTTTTCCATCTTGTAAAGCAATTTTTTGAATTTCAACGATATGTGTAAGTTCATTATTTTCATCTCTTTCACATACACCACGTGTGACAGTTCCATTTTCTGTTAATGTATTTTTGCATTGGTAACCAACCATTGCATAATGATAATCAGAGATTTCTTCTGTTAAATACTTATGTAATTTCTTAAATGCATCTTTTCCATAGAAGTCATCCGCATTGATGATTGCGAATGGTTCGTTCACAACACCTTTGCATGCAAGTAGGGCACTAGTTGTCCCAAATGGTTTTTCTCTTCCTTCTGGTAAAGTGAATCCTTCTGGTAGATTATCTAATTCTTGATATGCATAAGCCACTTCCATATGTGGACGAATACGACTGACAAGTGCTTTTTCAAATAGTTCTTCATGTTCTTTACGAATGATGAATACCACTTTGTTGAAACCGGCTTCCATCGCATCGAATATAGAGAATTCAATGATTGGTTCACCATGATTACCAACACCGTCAATTTGTTTCATGCCACCATAACGAGAGCCCATGCCTGCGGCCAAAATTACTAATGTAGTATTTTTTGTCATATGTTACACCTCTTATACTAATTATTATCCTATTCTTTCTTTTGAAAATAAAGTAGAATGTAAATCATGAAAGAATTAGTTTTAGCTTCACAAAGTCCAAGAAGAAAAGAGTTATTAGAAAAGATAGTACCATCTTTTATTTTAGATCCTGCTGATGTAGATGAATCTATTGATAATACAAAAGATTTAAAAGAAGAGATTAAAAGATTGGCCCAAAAGAAGGCTGGTGCAGTATTAGAAAGACATCCAAATGCTGTTGTGATTGGCTCTGATACAATTGTGGTAATTGATCAAGAAGTATTAGGTAAGCCAAAAGACGAAAATGATGCAAAATGTATGCTTAGAAAGCTTTCTGGTAGAGCACATGAAGTGATGACTGGACTATGTGTGATGAGTAATAAAAAAACATTTGTGGATGTATCAATCTCAAAAGTAACTTTTGCGAATATGACAGATGAAGAAATTGATGCTTATATTGCAACGAAAGAATGCGATGATAAAGCAGGGGCATATGCAATACAAGGTTATGGTGGAAAGTATATTGAATCTATTGAAGGCGATTATTATACGATTATGGGTCTACCATTAAATATGCTATATGAAGAGTTCAAGAATATAGAGGAATATTGAAAAACAGTTTGTTTTTGTTATGATTATTAAAGTAATGCCGGATTAGTATAGTGGTAATACGCATCCATGGTAAGGATGAACGGGCAGTTCAATTCTGCCATCCGGCATGTCAAAAGAGGGAGCTATAAAATGAGACCAATTAAAAAATTCTTTAGTGTAACTTCGTTGATATTCTTTATCACAGGAGTAGTTTTAGCTGGCTTTCAATACTTTGTGAATCGTTCAGCATTCAGATTAATTTTGAAAAAAATACATGAATATATTGCGAATTCAGGAACATTGGGAAGTATTCGCTGGATTGCGATTGGTATTGTATTGATTCTGATTGCATTTGTATTATTCTT
>CACXEN010000162.1 GCA_902766675.1 uncultured Erysipelotrichaceae bacterium | reverse complement strand
ATAATCATTGTTTGGTTTTTGGCATCTATAATCTCTCTTGCATTCTTTTGAAAGTCCGCAACACTATAATTTTCTTTTACATCTAGAATATCTAATAGATGATGTATAACACCTTCTTTTTCTTCTTCTTTGATTTTGCCTGAGCCAATATCTAAATATTTATATACCTGAATAGAATCACCACTGATAATCTCCGTATGCATTTTCTTTGCGAGTTTTACTGCTAGTGCACTTTTCCCGGATGCGGTTGGCCCTGCAACTACCACTACTTTTTTCATCGTAAGAACTCCTTCACCAATTGATTCTCATTGAGAATAATGAAGGTTGGTCTGCCATGTGGGCAATGATATGGATTCTGACATGTTGCAAGTTGTCTTACCACTTCTTTCATTTCTTCCATTGTCAAACTACGATTAAAACGAATAGAGTGATGACAAGCCATTGTCGCTATTTTCTTCTTTTCCATTTTTACATATTTCGAATCGATATCATTTTTGAATTGATCAATCACATCTTCTAGAAATGAAACTTCTTCTAAATCTTTCATCCATGATGGTATTTCTCTTACAACTAATGTGTCTTTTCCAAATTCTTCAAATTGGACATGCAAATCTTCAATCGAACGATTTAACTCATCCACTCTAGAAACTACATCTGCACCAACATGAAGAGTAAGAGGAACTAAGCATTCTATCATCACTGGATTTTGATTTAGCTTCTCGCAATATTCTTCATAATGCACTCTTTCTTGTGCTGCATGTTGATCAATAATTGCCATGCCATCTTTTGTGGCACAAATAATAAATTTATCATGCAGTTGTCCAATGACATCCATATGTGGAAATACTTCTTGTACAACAACTTCTTGTTTAGGTTGGATAATTTCTTGTGTCGGAATCTCTTCCATTTTTATTTCTTGTTTTTCAACTTTTGCATTATATTGCAAATCAGCTTCACGGATTAATTGATCTGTATCAAAAGAAATCGGTTCTACGATATATTGTTTCGCTTCTTGAATTTCTTTTTCTGGTGCTAAGACAGTATTCATCAAAGCACTTCTAACATTATCTTTAATTAAATATTCCAATTGTTTTTCTTTTGAAATACGAACTTCCCATTTTGATGGATGCACATTCACATCCAACAAATGTGGATCCATTTCTACATGCAATACACAAAGTGGATATCTTCCCTTCACAATAAAGTCTTCATATCCATCTTGTATTGCTTTATATAATCGATATGTTCTTACCATTCTTCCATTTAAGAATACATGCATAGAAGAACGGGAAGCACGTGTAATAGATGGCTTGATGATATATCCATTTACTTTATAATCGAAATCTTCAAATTCCACAAAGATCGCATTTTCAGCAGCTGCTTTTCCATATACTTGGTAAACAACTTCTTTTAAATTGTTTTGACCACTTGTGCGGAAGAACTCTTTCCCATCGCTATATAACACAAAAGATATTTCTGGATGTGATAATGCAAAGCTATGCATCACATTTTGTACAAGGCTTGTTTCATAAGAACTAGAACGCATATGTTTCAATCTAGCAGGTGTTTGGTAAAACAATTTTTCTACACTGATTTCTGTACCTTGGTTAGAAGGATATGTACTAGCAGAAATTCTCTTTCCATATTCCATCACAATTTTTGTGCCTTCTTCACCATCAGATGTTACTAAAGTAACTTTTGCGACTGAGGCAATAGATGGTAATGCTTCACCACGAAAACCTAGTGTCATAATTTCCCACAAGTCATTCTTTGATTGAATTTTGGAAGTCGCATGTCTTTCAAATGCCATTTGCGCATCTTCACTATCCATACCATATCCATCATCACTGACTGTAATCTTTCTTATGCCACCTTCTTCTATTGCGACACTTATTCTTTTCGCATTTGCGTCAATCGCATTTTCAACGAGTTCTTTTACGACACCCATTGGTCTTTCTACGACTTCTCCTGCCGCAATCATATTCGTAATTTGAGAATCTAGTTTCCGTATTTTACTCATAAGTAAATCTATTATACTAGTTTTTCATGCATCGTGGTTTATTTATGGTACTCTTAAAATATGAGAATTAAAGAAGAATATCGAGAAGAAACCATTATCAATAAATCACGCTTTATTGCATGTATCAATCGTGTAGAAAGTGAAGAGGCTGCTAGAGCATATATTGATCAAATTAAAAAAGAATATCCTGACGCAACCCATGTATGTCATGGCTATGTATTAAATGAAAATAGAAGTATT
>CACXEN010000161.1 GCA_902766675.1 uncultured Erysipelotrichaceae bacterium | reverse complement strand
AGAATTAAGAGAAAGAAGATAGAGATTTTGAGATTTCTATCTTCTTTTCAATATCTCAAAGGAATGTGATGCATGATAGTTTAAAGAACACATTGTTCGATCACAAAATGCGCGAAGTTGTGCAACCTTTAGCAATCCTATTGGGAAATCCCCAGAAGTTCACATAACCTTAAAAATCTATATGCTTGAAATGATATAATGAATTAATTATAAGTGAGGGAAAAGTTTGCTCGAATTTATTATGGAATTAATACTGGATTTGGTTGCGGAAGGGACAGTAATGGCAAGTAAAAGTCCTCGTTTACCAAAACCTGTAAGATTTTTTTTAATAGGACTTATTTGTGTCTTTTATATTGGAGTATTTGCGATTTTTGAATTGTTAGGAATTTTTCTTTTAAAAGATAATGAAACAATAGCTGGAAGTATTGTGATTATTTTTGGCATTGTGTTTTTGGTAGCGAGTATTCTTGCGTTTAGAAGGGCATATTTAAAAAGGAAATAATAAAAGTATATTATTTCTAAATGATAGATAAAAAGATGAATAAAGTATTCTTTTATGAAGAAAGGAATTAAGAAAGATGAAAAAAATATGTTTGAGTATCATGATGATGTTATTGTTGGTGGGATGTGCAAATGAAAGTGCCCAAGCACCAACAGGTGATACAAAACTTGTAAAAATGGAAATTGAAAACTATGGTGATGTCACCATTGAATTATATGAAGATGTTGCGCCAAAAACAGTAGAGAACTTTTTAAATCTTGTTGAAGAAGGGTTTTATGATGGATTAACATTCCATCGAATCATTGATGGATTTATGGTTCAAGGTGGAGACCCTGAAGGTACTGGATTTGGTGGTGCAGAAAATACGATAGTAGGAGAGTTTTCTAATAATGGCTTTCAGAATGTTTTAAAGCATGAAGAAGGTGTTATTTCTATGGCACGCTCAAATGATCCAAATAGTGCATCTTCACAATTCTTTATTATGGTTGCGAGTGCTCCGCATCTAGATGGCAATTATGCCGCATTTGGTAAAGTCATTGAAGGTATGGATTTGATTCATCAAATCGCAAAAGACGCAAATCCAGTTGATAATAATGGAACTATTTTACCGGAAGAACAACCGGTTATGAAAAGTATAAAAATAGTAGAATAAACAATTATTTATATTTTAGGATTCGTTAACTAATTTTCCAGAAATATGTTCGATAGATAATTTAATTAATGCAGTAGCTTTTAGTGAATTATCTATTTCTTTTTGTATGTAATTATCATCATGTGTAAATTTATGTGATAAATGAATTGATATATCTTTGATTAAATCGTAGTCATCTTCTATGATTTCTAATTTTCCAAAGACAATGACACTTTTTACATTTAAAGCCCACTCATTTTCTTTTATATATCCTTGATCATAAACACAGAAGGATGCTTTATTGAAACGATTGATAGAGTCAATTTTATGACCTCTTTTACCAGAATGAAAATAAATACAATGATTCTTTTTATCATAATAATGATTCATTGGAAATGCATATGGATAATCATCATCACCTTTTATCGCAAGCACACCACGCAATTCATTTTCTAATATTTTCTCACATTCTTCGATGCTGAGTGCTTGTTTATATCTAGTTAATTCTCTAAACATGGATTCTCCTTTCATCAAAAATGAATATTTTTTAGTTAGTTATTTCTATATGTAATTTTATAGGAATAATTCATTGTTTTCATATAAATATCATTGAAAGTGAATTTATAATAAAATTAGTAAGGGATTATTTTTATGAACATAAACAATTGTCTATTATGTAACGATGCCAAATGTACGAAGGCATGTGGTGTTTATGAACCAGACAAAATACTTAGAAGTCTTTATTTTGATAATGAATATGTAGTAATGAATAATATTGGGGAAACAATTCCTTGTTTGGAATGTGATGCTAGATGCCAACAGGCTTGTCCAGTTAATTTAAATATACAAGAAATATTGACCTCCATTCGTCGAGATAGATCAGATAAAAAAGAAATCAATTATGATGTATTAAAAACAGATTTCTGTGGGATACCATTAGAAAATCCTTTCTTATTATCATCTTCGGTTGTTGCATCGACATATGAAATGTGTGCAAGAGCATTTGAAGCAGGATGGGGAGGAGTCGCTTTTAAAACTGTTAGTTTAATGAATATTGAAGAAGCTTCACCACGCTTTTCAGCTATCAAAGATAATAAGAGAATTATTGGATTTAAAAATATTGAACAACTTTCAGATCATACAGTCATTGAAAATATTGATATTTTTAAAAAACTAAAAAAGAATTATCCAGATAAATTCTTATTGATTTCTATTATGGGAAGAAATGATGAAGAATGGAGATATTTGGCAAATATTATGAGTGATAGTGGTGCGGACGCATTAGAATTGAATTTCTCTTGTCCAAATATGACAGAACATAATACTGGAAGTGATATGGGCCAAGTACCAGAGGTTGTGGAAAAGTATTGTCGTGTAGTAAAGGAAAGCACGAATCTTCCATTTATTGCGAAATTAACCCCAAATGTGACACATATTGAAGAAAGTGCAGAAGCAGCTATAAGGGGTGGCGCTAGTGGTGTAGCAGCTATTAATACAATTAAAAGTTTAATAGAGGTAGATGTGAATCCAAATCATAGACATTTTGAAGCTTCAATTGGTGGATATTCAGGAAAAGCAGTAAAACCAATCGCATTGCGATTTATTGCGGAACTTGCACTAGATGAAAAATTAAACAATAAGCATATTAGTGCTATGGGTGGTATTGAAACATGGAAGGATGCATTGGAGTTTATTGTCTTGGGTGCAGATAGCATCCAGGTAACAACAGCAGTGATGCAATATGGATATCGTATTATAGAAGATATCAAAGATGGTGTTGCATTATATTTGATGAATCATGGATTCAATTCTATACAAGAAATCAAAAAAACTGCCACAAGAGGAATTGTGGCTACAGATCAATTAGATCGATCCTATGTTATATATCCAAAATTTATTCGTGAGAAATGTGTGGGTTGTCAAAGATGTTATATATCTTGTCTAGATGGAGGACATCAAGCAATTAGCATAAAAGAGGATAAGCCAGTGTTAGATCCAAGTCGGTGTGTAGGTTGTCATTTATGTATTTTGGTTTGCCCAAATCAAGCAATTGAATCATCAAATGTAAAAGTCCCAAAAACCAATTCATAGAAAGCTCTTAGAAGCTTTCTTTTTTATATTATAAGAATTTGAATGCGTTGTAAGAAACAGTAAAAAAGATAAATTTATTGGTTATATTAGTTTTGACACTATTAAAACTATTCACTTTCTATTTTGATAAAATGATGAGAATCTTTTCT
>CACXEN010000160.1 GCA_902766675.1 uncultured Erysipelotrichaceae bacterium | reverse complement strand
AGTGCAACGGAAGCAAACACCTTATGCTTCGTGTCCTGTTTCCAGGAAGAGATTCCTCTCTTGGTACTTATATTATACTCACGATTCCAGAAAATATCAACTTGTTTTTTTAATTTTATGGTGAATTTTATGGTGAAAGTATGGTAGAAACGTAGATTTTTCCTATATCTTTTTACTCCCATAATTATTTTGTTCCCAACAAAACGGTAGTTCACAACTATTTGTCAATCTTGGTTCATCTGGATTACCAGTTCCATAAAAAACATTTTTTACACCCCATTTTTCTAATATCTGTTCTACATATGCTTTTACCTGTTTCCTAACCTTTAACTTTTTTACCTTTGCACTTTTAACACCTTTATAATCTGTATACATAATCTTATTGCCACACCTATGAATACTCATACACATAGTTTCTTCATTGTTATAAAATATTACTATCGCAAGTGATGCCTGCTCAGGATTTGTATATACTGTAGCTACTGATTTTTCTTTCCAATCGTTAGCAATTACTCTTCTCGCAGCTGGCTTATCCAATGTTCTGGAAAGCGACACCTTATCATTAGGGCAGAATTCTATCTTTAATGGTTCATTAATCAAAACTATTTTTACATTTTTACCAAACCTTAAAACCTCTTCTATTGCTTTATCTGTCCAATAATCTAAATCACCATCTAATTGTTGATAACTTCTTTCAAATACAATTTTTCCGTCCGACCACTGAAAAATAATCTTCATTCCTACAATATTCTCATATGTTCCGAATGCATTTATTGTAGCTAATACCTGAGGTTCATCTTTTTTACATTCTTTGACAAATTCTTCCCATTCCGTTTTATACGCACGCAACCTGTCAGCCGACAAATCCATATGATTAAGCGAAGTATATTTGTCCGGTCTATGATGTGCATCGTGCTCATTTACACAAAGTACTGCTAAATTTTCTTCTGTTGTGTTACTATTATCCCCATCTATATGATGTAAATTTAGACCTACTCCAGTTCTCTTACATACACAACATGAATTAGCATTCAGTTCATACAATTTTTGTGCCATTTTAGCCGGTACTGCAACCCTTCCCATTTATAATTCTCCTTCCCTTGTTTTCTTCCCATCCTAACTCAAAATCTCATTTAATAAATTCTGATACCCTTTTGATAAAGAAATCATCATTAATTTGTACCATGTATCCCTCGTAAATTCTCCATTTTCAATACACCATATTTTATAATGCAGATCTCGACAAGATGTATACTGATCAATCGGCATTCCATCTACACTATCTGCATATTTTTGTATATATTCATTACCACTATATTGATTTTTTGTATAGTCAATATGCGTAAAAACATCTCTTTTAGGATAATACATACCATGCAAAAATGTGGTAACCACAGGTTGAGTACAAATTTCAAAATACGGCAATGTCTCAATCTCAATATGCCAGAATTCTGCACTTGTATTTTGATCCACACGCCTTTTTATAACCATTAATAATTTTGCCATTGTATTATCGTCCATATGAACAATAACAGTCTTGTCCCCATTAAGAAAATTCCCATCAAACTTGAATTGCGGACCATAGAACTTAGCAAATGCAACTCCCGAATAATCATAGTACTCTTCTTTGGGCACAGACAACCTCTCATCTAAGCGATATAGGATGTCACAATCCTTTGCATCCTCTTGTATAATTCTTGCAAAGCCAACCATAGAATCACACGGATCCAACTTCGCTTTATTAGTGAAATAATTGTAATAATATCCTTTGCCATCAAATATGAGTCCATCGACTTTAAAAACAGCACCATTTACCTTTGTCAATCCATATTGATTGGTCGGATAATTAAAAATCTCCCCTGCAGCAATCTCACTGATATCCATTCTATTTGGTCGAAAATTATCAAATACAAATGCCACAACAACCAGCGCAAATGCATCCATATCCACTTCATCGACATAGGGTGTCAATATTTTATCTTCTGCTATTTTAGAATAGAATCCTAAAGAAGATAGTCCTTTTTTAGGCATAAACATTGTTGTGGCAAGAAACAGTGCACAATTAGATTCATCATTGTCAATCATGTACTTTAGCAAACTATCTATATCTACATTGTTAAGTTTTATTTGTTCTTTTACGAAATCCCGAAAAGGAACCATGAACGGATCAATAACTCCTCTTTCATTTTTCATGGCATAGTAAAGTCCAACGTATTTTCGGATTGCCATGCGTTTATACATTATCTTTTGACACTCTTCAGTTTCCGCCATTTCGAGAAAAAAAATTTCCGGATCCACTACGTTTCCTCCCCCATCGTAATTATAGATGTCTTGATGAACTAATCACACTAACACCTCCACGTACTTCATCACTTCATCTCGAATTCCCATGATATCCGCATATACAATCAGCT
>CACXEN010000159.1 GCA_902766675.1 uncultured Erysipelotrichaceae bacterium | reverse complement strand
TTTCTTCTTAAAGCTTGCGTTGGTGTTAGTTTTCCAACTGTTGCGACCATTGTTGGAAGTGTACTCTTTAATGAATCAAATCCAATCAAACGAATGATTTCTTCATCGATATCAGCAGGACGCTCAATATCAATACGATAACTTGGAATGGTACATGTGATTTCATCCCCATTTACTTCTGGTTTAAAATCTAACCATTCTAATGTTTCTTTTACTTCATCCATTGTGAATTGTGTACCTAATAAAGCATTAGCATGTGTTAATGTTTCTTTTACAATACGTGGCTCATCATTCACACTACCTGCTAATATTGTTTCTTCAAATCCACTAGCATCAGCATATTCTTCTAATAATTGGACAGAACGATCAACTGCCTTTTGCATAGATAGTGGTTCAATTCCTTTTGTGAAACGTTGTGCTGCTTCAGTTAATAAATTCATACGAATGGATGTCTTTCTGATACTTGCAGCATCGAAATTGGCAGCTTCAATAAAGATAGCAGTTGTTGTTTCATCAATCATACTTTCTTCGCCACCCATGATACCTGCAATACCTGTAGGTTCGCCACCAGTAGAAATCATAAGGTCTCCCTTTTCTACTTTGAATTCTTCTCCATCTAAAGCAGTAAATGTCATATCTACATCATCTACAACTGTAATATCTTTCTTTGGAAGTTTTGCAAGATTGTAATAGTGTAGTGGTTGTCCTGTTTCTAACATAACGAAGTTAGAAATATCTACGACATTATTGATGGAATTAATACCTGAGGCATTTAAATAATTCTTCATCCATTTTGGTGTTTCTTTTACGACAACATGATTGACTACTTTACCAGTAAATGCAGGACACTTTTCTGTTTTTAAAACAACTTTAAAATCTGTTTTATCTCCTACATTTGCCTTATTTTCATAATCTGGCCATTTTACTTCTTTATGTAATATAGCCCCAACTTCTTTGGCCATATTCCACATTGCGCTACAATCTGCACGATTTGGAGTTAGTGATACATCTAATACGGTATCATCTAATCCTAAATAGCCTAATACATCATCACAGCCTACTGGTGCATCCTCTTCTAATTCTTCAATACCTGCAAGTTGTGCTTCACTTAAAAACTTTTTATCGACATTTAATTCGGATAGTGAACATAGCATACCATTTGATTCATGGCCTCTAACTGGTTTAGCACTAATTGTGCCTCCTTCTAATTCACATCCAGGTAATGCCACAATAACCTTTAAACCTTTTCTACAATTTGGTGCACCACAAACAATATCAACGATTTCATTATCACTGATTCTTGTCTTTGTGGCTTTTAAATGTGTTCCTTCAATATCTTCACATTCTACGACTTCACCAATTGTTAATTTTGTCGCAAAGGCAAGTGGTTCTACTGCTTCAACTTCTAAACCTGCAGTTGTCATCTTTTCCGCCAGTTCATTTGGAGTAATATCACTTAAGTCTATATATTCATTTAACCATTTATAACTTAGTTTCATATTTTTCCCTCCTTAGTCAAAGCGATCAAAGTTCTTCAAAAATCTTTGATCATTAATATAGAAGTTACGAATATCATCAATACCATATTTCAACATAGCTACTCTTTCTAGACCTACGCCAAAGGCAAAGCCACTATATTTTTCTGGATCGAATCCATTCATTTCTAATACATGTGGATGTACCATACCAGCACCTAATATTTCAATCCATCCAGAGCCTTTACATACATTACAGCCTTTTCCATTACAGAATGGACAAGACACATCTACTTCTACGGATGGTTCTGTAAATGGGAAATAAGATGGTCTAAAACGAATTGTACGACCACTTCCAAACATTGCATTGGCCATATGTTCTAATGTGCCTTTTAAATCTGCTAATGTAATATTCTCTGCTACAACAAGTCCTTCTGATTGCATGAATTGATGAGAATGTGTTGCATCATCATCATCTCTACGATATACCTTACCAGGACAAATTAATTTAATTGGTGCTTGTCCCTTAGCCTTTTCTAATTCTCTCATTTGCATCGCAGTTGTATGTGTTCTTAATAATGTATTTGGATCAATATAGAATGTATCTTGCATATCACGAGCTGGGTGATCCTTTGGAATATTAGCCAATTCAAAGTTGTAATAATCTTCTTCCACTTCTGGTCCTTCCGCAATCGTATATCCCATACCAATGAATAAGTGTTCAATTTCTTGTTGGATAATCATCAAAGGATGCACTGTACCAAGCTTTACTTGTGTAGCTGGTAAAGTGATATCAATCTTTTCATTTTCTAGATTCGCAAATAAAGCGCCTTCTTCTAATTCTTGTTGTTTTGCGTCAATTGCCTCAGTAACCAATTGCTTACAAACATTCACTTTACTTCCAAATTCAGGTTTTTCTTCTTTAGGCAGAGTTTTCATCTCGCTCATCAATGCTTGAATACTGCCTTTTTTCGATAAGTATTGTAAGCGCACTTGATTGAGTGTCTCTAAGTCATTTGCGTCTTGAATTGCCTGTAATGCAGATTCTTGCACTTGTTGTATTTTGTCCATACATACTTCCTTTCTTTCAATAAAAAAACGTCCCAAACAGGAACGTAATACTACGCGGTACCATCCTGATTCATAACGAATTGTTATGCACCTCAATTGCTATAACGGTAGCTGCCGTAGGTGATTAGCCTCGCTCTAAAAGTGAATTCATTAGCACTTACGTAAAATACTTTCAGCAAATGTATTTCTCTCTAAACGTCAGTAATCTAACTACTACTCTTTCGTCATCGCTTTACCTATACAAGTATAAAAGAAAACCCGGAATTTTCAATACCGGATTTATTCTGCAAGATCAATACTCTTAATATATTTACTCTTACGTAAACCTTTTAATAGCTCTGCTGGTTCAACATCTTGGAGCGTAGAAGCTTCCATAACAAGTGCCCATTCTTCTAAATTATTTGGGTCACGAATCATATGATTTTCCGAACAATAATAACCATACTTACGGAATTCATTTGTGATATCTTTGATACTTGCTTCTTTTTTAATACGAACAAGCAATCGAATTGTCGTTCTAGGTGCATGCGCAAATATTCTTCTTTGGAATATGCTTTGGATTAAAACGATTAATATTGTTGAAAATAAGCCAATACCATATAAACCAGCACCGATACACATTCCAATACCAGCTGTAGCCCAAATACCTGCTGCTGTCGTTAATCCTTGAATTGTATCATTTCTTACGAAAATAATACCCGCGCCAATAAAACCAACGCCACTAATTACTTGTGCAGCAATACGAGCTGCATCATAATCCATCGTGTCATCAAAACCATATTTCGACAACAACATCGCCATAGCAGAAGCCAATGCAACAATTGTATGTGTACGAATACCTGCTTCCTTTGAACGAGAATGTCTTTCATACCCAATCAATCCACCACAAATCGCAGCTATTAATATACGTAATAACCATTCAACTTCTATATTCAATACATCATAAATTATGTTTGCCATGTTATCTCCTCGTAAGCGCTTTCAACAATGAAATATTATACCAACATTTATAAATAATACAACTTAGCTTATTATTCTACCGCTTTTTTTAAATTATTATTTACCATTGATTAAATGTTTGTATAGCTTGATATATATCATCCATATCACTTGTGCTTAACACAAATCCATTCCCTAACATTTCAAAGGAATCTTCATCTAGAATAACTCCACTTTCAATTGGTAATGCAATCACATCATTCCCGCTCATCTCTAAAGCTTCTAATGCTTTCGATAGATTTTCATAATCTTGTCTAAAATCATAAAGAATATTCATTTGGTTAAGTAAACCAAAACCTTCATGATATCCATCTTCATCTTCATAATTATCCAATTGTGCTAGACCACCATAACCTATACCAATTATCAAACCATCAAAACCGCATAGGATATCTTTATGTAACTCATCTATATAACTAATTGATAATTCAGGATTTCTTACAAGCACGATAATATCACTTCCACTCACAACTTCTTGAAACTTTTGTAGCGATAAGCTTTCTAAGAAATAGATATTTGTATTTTCTACACCAAATCGTTTAAATGGCTCGATGTATTTAGAAAAACGATTTGTTTTTTGTAGGGTAATATTATCTTGCGCAAATAATGGATCTTCATCTAAAACAATAAAAGAAACATTATGTCCCTCTTCTACTTCATCCCCTAATACTTCATAAACCCAAGATTGGTTTAAGTCCATTGTGTGAAATATGATATTTCTCATATCCCAATTATACTATAATAGAGATATGAAAAGATATTTAGTGATCGTAGATGGTCGTGTACAAGGCGTAGGATTTCGTTTTTTCTGTGTTAGACATGCACAATTGCGAGGTGTTACAGGAAGTGTTCGTAACCTAGATAATGGAATGGTCGAAATTTTCGTCCAGGGAAATGAAGAAAATATTAACCTCTTTTTAATGGATATCCAAAAAGGTGATAAATTTATTAGGGTTGATGATATGTCGGTTAAAAAATTAAATGTTGTAGATAACGAAAGAGAGTTTACATATAAATGGTAAACTCTCTATTTTTGAAATTGATATAATACAATGCCACAAGCAACTGCCACATTTAATGATTCGAAATGATTCATTTCTATCTTAATGATTTCATCACTTACATCTAATACTTCCTTACGAATACCATTACCTTCGTTGCCAAAGATAAATGCCATCTTCTCCTTTTCTTGAATATCTTTAAAAGTCGATGCATTTTGAAGCGCAAAACTATATGTCACAAAACCATCTTTTTTCAATTCTTTCATGATATCAACAATCGAAGCGTAAATTACTGGAATTGAGAATAAAGCTCCTTGTGTGGATCGTATTACTTTCTCATTATATAAATCACATGTATCTTTTGATGCATATACAGCATCAAACCCAAAACTAACTGCACTTCTTATAATTGTGCCTAAATTGCCTGGATCTTGTATTCCATCTAATAAAACTACCCTCTTTACGTTTGTAATACCTTGATCTAATTTATGACAAACCGCTATAAAGTGAACTTCACTTGTATGTGTAGATATCTTTTTCATAATTTGTGGTGTCACTTCATATACTTCTTTAAAATCAAACGGGCAAGTTGTATCTGTGATGATACAATCTACACAATTTGCTTTTAAAGCTTCCTCAATCAAGTGTTCACCTTCTATTAAAAAAAGATTTAATATGTCACGATTCTTCTTTTTCTGAAGAGATACCCACTTTTTTACCTTACTATTTGTTAGAGATACTATTTTTTCCATATCTCTATTATACAGATTTCACCTCAATTCGTGGTAGGATAAATACTGAGGTAACAAAATGAAATACGAAACAATACAAGAAATCAAAGATTTTATTACAGAAAGAGATTGGGACCAATTTCACTCTCCTGGCAATCTCGCAAAATCTATATCCATCGAAGCAGGTGAATTATTAGAATGTTTCCAATGGAGTGATACTGATTATGACTTACAACATGTCAAAGAAGAATTGGCTGATGTCCTTGTGTATTGTATAGATTTAGCGAATAAATTAGATCTCGACATGGATGAAATCATTCAAGAAAAGATGAAAAAGAATAAAGAAAAGTATCCTGTAGATTCCTCATATGGATCTTCTAAGAAATATACAGAATACGAATAAAGTATTTATGCATTGATGTGATATATCTTGGCATCTGCGTCAAAGCCAAGTGTTAGCTTCAATGCTTTTTTATATATGTCTAACTGTGATTTATATTTTTCATCTAGATTCTTTCCTTCTAGATTTGTCTTATAGTCAATAATAGTCCATTGATCACCTTTACGATATACGACATCTATAAATCCTTGTGTAATACCTACACCCTCTTTAAATGCGAATGGGAATTCAAAATATACTTCATCAGCATCCAATAATGTATGTAAAATATCAGCACTTACTCCATTTTCTTGCGCATAACCACCATGTTGAATAGTATCTATCACATTTTCTAATATCGTTTGATATTTATTATCATGTATATGATTCTCTACTAGTACTGATTGTATCAATTGACTTGTATCAACTTGGTTTTTACATGACACAAGAATTTCTAAAGCACGATGGACTAGTGTACCGATTATGGCCCCATCTTCTCGTGAAATGAATTCTTGATCTAAATTATCTTCATTTTCAATATGAGCACTTATTTCACTTGGTCTTCGTAATTGGTATGACTGTTTTAAAACTTCTTGGTTCAGTAATGGGCTATCCAATTCTTCTTCCAAATCCTTTAATTGAATCAATTCTTTTTCATTTGTATTCTGGATCTTACCATACTCTAATACATCATCAATATCTTGATGAATATGGTTAATAAACGCAGTCCAAGGACTCTTTGTAGGGCCTGATTTACCCATGGCACTAGAAACAATTAATACATTACCTGCACGTGTCGCTGCGACATATAGCAACCGTACAAATTCATCATTTAATACTTGTGTTTCTTTTTCTACTTCACTTGGAAATTGGCTCGTACTGATTGCCTTATCTATATTAAATATATATCCAACAGGAGGAGTTACGCCTGTATCTATACGGACTTCTGGACCACGCTCTTTTAGTGTTGGATTAGCCAGTATGACAATTGGTGCTTCTAATCCTTTTACTTTATGTAAATTGGCTAGATGAACACAATTTGCGTTTTTCGATAATTGAATACTTCTTTCTTTATCACTTTCTTCATTTACCAATGACGCTATAAAATCCGCACCATCTTGAATAGATAAAATTTCTCCTTGGTTTTCTTTTTCCTTCAATAACTCTAATGCATAATAAACATATTCTGCATTATGTGTACCAACTGATTCAAAAATATGTTTATCATTTAATAAAATATTAAATAATGCGACAGAAGATAAACCCTTCATCTTGCATAATTGAACATAATATTGGATATCACTATCTTGATTTTCTAAACCACTCAAATATGTTTTCGCAAATTCTCTTTTCTTATCATTTGGATAAGCTATCGCCAACAACCAATTCGACAAAGAATATAGTGCAGGGCACTCATGAAATAATACTTTTCCTTCTATGCGATATGGTATACCAGCTTCATTCATCGCATTCATATAGTAGACAAGATTTGTCTTACGATATGTAATTACCATGAAATCACTATAGTTTGCATTTCTAAGTGTTCCATCACGATCTTGAATGGTTATATTATCACTTTGTACAATAGCTTGAATGATATCGCATACCTTCTTGAAATCTTGCGAATCTTTCTGACTTCTTACATTCGCAATCTCATATTTATATGCACCACTTAATGTGCCTTTATATTCTGCTTTTTCTCCTGTTGGTATACGTTTATATTCACTTTGTGTTTCTGTATCTTGTGGTAAAAGTGCTTGGAACACTTCATTAAACCATATGCACATCGGTTCACTACTTCTGAAGTTTCTTGATAGATATAGCACTTCCCCAACCCCATTTTCAAACATTTCTTTTATGCGTAAAAACGAAGATACATCTGCATTATTAAAACGATATATCGATTGTTTAGGATCCCCAACAATAAACAAAGAACCATCTTTCGGTTTACATGCACGCCAATCTTCTACTGGTTTTTCTGCAGTTAAATAAAAGAATATTTCAGCCTGAATTGGATTGGTATCTTGGAATTCATCAATCAAAAAATAAGAATGTCGATTATAGACATGTTGAATTAAATGACCATCTTTCTTCGCATCTTCTTTGAATAAATCTCTTAGATATAAAAGACAATCACTAAATGTTAGATAACCTTCATTTCGCAGTGTATTAGAAATCGGCTCTACACAACTAGTGATAAAATCAAGCGTCATATTATAGAAATAATCTTGTATTCTATCAATTAATAGAACATCATCATTCTCTTTTAATTCATACCATTTAATTTTTTCTTTTGTATAATGCGCTTCTAAGAAATAATCATAGTCCACACCTAGATTTACTCTATCCTCAAAATCAGGTATTACTCTAAGTTTTTTCATCGCTTTTAAATCACGCAATACATTTTGAGCATTATGGTCCCAATCGCCAAATATATCCCGACTATCAAGTAACACTTCCCAACTAGCTAAAGAATCTTTATTTCCTTGGTATGCAATTTCTTGATTATTCTTTAATATTTCTAAGAATGCGACCAATCTTTCTTTTTCTTCTTTTAATACAATATCTAATCCAGCATTTGGAATATCTCTATACATGAATTTAGCATTCTTACTTTTCATGCATATTGAAATACCTTTTGCATAGATATCTCTAGCATTATAAAAGGTTTCATGGAATCTCTTGGCTTTATCTTGTAGTAAATCACCATATAAGCCATCTAATATCTTTTCATATTCTCTGATATATAAAGCTTGTGCATCTTCATCTTCCATCACTGAAGCATTACTAGGAATCTTAGCAGCGCTTGGATGCTCACTTAAAACCATATTACAAAAGGAATCAATCGTACCTAAGAAACATAAATCAATATTCTTAAGTGCTTCTTTTGCATTCGGTGTATCCGATTCACTCAGCTTCTTTTGGAAGCGTGCATAAAACTCACTTGCGGCTGCTTTGGTAAATGTAATGGCACATATTTTAGAAATATCTAAGCCACCCTCAACCATAGATACCATACGATCCACAAGTACTGTTGTTTTACCACTACCTGCACCAGCTTCTACGAAAAAGTTATGGTGGATGTCTTCTTTAATTTTTATTCTTGAAGCATAATCAATATCCTGACTCATCATTATCCACCTCCTCTTCTACATCACTATGAAATACACAAATATCACGAAGCGTACAATATTTACAACTATCTTTATTCTCATTACGTGGGAAATTATGTTGTATTAGTGCTTGTTTGAATTCTTCTAATTTTTTATGTAATTCATTTTTGATACCTTGATCATATTTACATGAAATCGTTCTTCTTTTTCTAAAGTAACGATATTCACAATGATCCACAGAAATACCATTGGTTTCACATAAATATGCATATACAACAACTTGAAGGCATGTATCTATATCATCTTCGATATGATCAATCTTTCGTTTTGTTTTATAATCCACAATAATTGCATTATTATCATCTAGTTTTTCAATATTATCTGGTATACCAAATAATTTAATACCTGTTTCATGCGTAGCGAAATAAGTATCTTCTGTAGATATACTTTCTCTTTTTGGATCATCCTCAAATGCATTCTTCATCATATCTAAGAAATCTTTCTTTTCTTTACCTGCATCATGGATCGGAGGTCTAGACAATAAGAAATCATCAAACGCTTTATCTGCACGTTCTAAGAATTCATCTTTGTCTAGATTCTCATCTTTTAAAGCTTCCATCAAACTATGTGCCATTGTGCCTGCACTTGCGCCATCAATGACCATAAATGGATCATCTTCTACTTGATCTGGTATTTGTAATACTCTAGTCAAATAGAATCTTCTCGGACAAGAAAAGAATAATTCTAATGCGCTTGGTGACCAACTACGTCCCAATAAATCCTCATTTGTAGGTAATTCTTCAAGATAAGCATTCATTTCTATTTCTTTATTATCTTTATATGCTTTTCCAATTGCATCACTTAATGTATAAGGTTGATCAAAGTAATTTACTTGTCTCATACCACGTAAGAATTGATCCATATCTCCACTTTCTCTTTCTTCATATAAGTCAAAAAGTACGGATGATGGATTATTATCCTTAAGTGTAGCCAAATTATAATTCGAATAAGATACATGTGTATCAATATTTAAACTATTCAAAAAAGAAATGAAGTTTAATAACGCTTGTCTTTGTTGGTGAATGATTCGATCTGAAGTTTTCGCTTCTTGATTTAATTGTAATAATTCTTCATCAAACAATAGATAATTTTCTTTTGCTGATCCCGGGAATACATCTGCACTTAACCCACAAACAAATACATGTTCTCTCACACTTGCATATGCACTATTTAAATCTGTTATATGTAAACTTCCTGCAGAACTAATCTCTTTTTTGATACTACTAGATAAAACAGATTCTAATATTTCTGCTATATTCCCATCAGGTAAATACGAAATGAATGTGTCTAAATTCGTAGTAATACGATTCAAAGCACCTGCATCTAAAGCATAGTTCTCATCTCTAACATATGCATATTTCAGTATAAATGCTTGAAAACCTAATTCTAGTTCATGTGAAAAGCGAACCAACGCTTGATAGAAATCATCATTTTCTTCAATACTTTTATACGCTTCTAATCTTTCTTTATTCAAAGATTTATCAAATGATAATCTTAAATTACCTGCCCTATCTACAATCTCATGTAAGTTGTCATATCCAATTTCTTCTATGAGTTTATCTCTCAAAAATACCTGGTTAAAAATCAGTTTCTTTAAAGCAGAGACTCCATGATAGCCAATAGTATTCCAATCATTTAAAAGTTGTGTACATTTTGTCGGATACGCATTTGTAATAGAAATACCCGTCCCAAATGTCATCGGAATATCAAATTGTTTAGAGTAGTCATAAAACAGCTGTGCATATTCTTTTGGATTTGCACATACCACCAAACAACTATCTAATGGATATCCTTTTTCATATATGGTACTAAGAATATCTTGAACTTCATTACTCGCTCCATAACAGGACACAAACTCAATGGCCTGTTTCTTATCTGCTCTTTCAAATAATTCTATAACAGAGACTTCTTTGACTTCTTTTGCGATATGATTCACACAATCTCTAACAAGTGGTGATATTTCAAATTCTTTGCATATAATAACTTCAATATTCATTGCCTGTGATATATCAAAAATCTTTCTTAGATATCCAATCGCATCAATTCTATTCTTATCTTGTAAGTAATCTGAATACCTCTTATAACAATCAAATATCGCTTCATTTTTTTCTTTAAATATGGAGTGTTCTAAGGCATGTTTTAAAGTTTCTTCTTCATTATCCACAATTAAACTTCTAACTTCATGAAATGTACGCACTAAGTTTTGCGCATCCACAAATGAAGCGCTAGAAAAATATGGGATTTCATTTAAGAAAGAATATATCATAGAAGCACTTTCTAAATCTGATATAAATTCTTCCTTTACAAGTATCCCATTTCTACTTAGCACAAATTGTGCAAATTCACTTTCATTTAAAATATGTAAACCAATAGAGTTTACACCAAATTTAGCTAGTGTTCTTAGTAACTCCGTTTGGTTACTATTCGATGTCAATACAATTTTATCTTTCATATTCCTATTATAACGTATCCATTAATATATATTTTTTAATCGATTGATATTATCAATGTTGTTTACTAATAATTAATGATCATGAGATTAATTTATAATAAACCATCATCTTCATCCATATCCATATCTTCTTCAGCTTCTAAATCATACGCACTGTATTTGTCAAAAGAAACATTAGAAGAAGTAGACTTAGTGCCAGAACTATAGTTAGAAGTAGATTTACTTCCTCCTCCGCTTCCAGATCCGCCACCACCTGCCAAAGACAAGAGAGCGATACCACCGAAAACAAAATAGTAAAGTACTTCAAGCGGAAAATACAAAGCATGTATGTAATCGATTTTATTTTCGAATAAATACAAAGCACACAAAGATATTACCCACAACATAGAATATGCATATATAAACTTACTAACCACTACAACTATCGTTAATAAAGCATTCTTCATTGATCCCAAATCATCATAAAGCATAAGCGGAAAATATAAAGCAAAGTATATACCCACTGCATACACGCCTAAGTGAAATTGTTTAGTGAAAAACATGTAAACCAACGCAATAAGATAAAGGAATCCAAGAATTGAAAATGTTTTTTTTACCTACACAACGGGCATAATACCATCGCAAGAAACTTCTTTTCACTACAAATATCCTATAATATAGCGCCATGAATAATGTCCAAGCAAAACTAGAAGAAATAACCTTCATACGCAAAGCTTCCAAATTCTCTATTGAATACAAAGTTTCATTAATGATGTAAACAACCAAATCAACAAATAGAATAAAAAATATAATCTTTAAGATTGCGCTTGCAGCATACCCCATCGAATCAGTATATGTATGATTCTTTTCATAATAATTCACTATATTAAATAGAAATATATATACTGTAGTAATACAGCCTTTAGTGAAATAATCATTACTTTTAATACATAAAAAATGTAAACCAAAAGCAATGATAGTTATTACATATTTATAAACTCTGTTTAAATTCACTTCACTCACAATCTAGTAATCTCTTTTCTGTATAAATAATAACAGATATATCTGTACCAAAAACATGCCAGTTAAAAATATCGCATAAAAAAGCCCCTTGATTTGATTGTCTCAATCAAGGAGCTATAACACAATCACTATCTAGATTGTTTAGCTTCTTCTTGCCAACGAGCAAATTGCTCATCAGTTGCTAATACTTTATGTGTTTCTGTAATTTCATGTTCATAACCAGAGTGATAATCTACACCATCATTATCCTTATTGTAAGTCAAAGCTTGTCTTTGCTTTTCTACAATTGGATTTGGATGCGGAATTGCACTTAGTAGTGATTTTGTATATGGATGAATTGGATTTTCGAATATTTCATCGGTTGTTCCAGTTTCCACAATATGACCTAAATGCATTACTCCAATTCGATCAGAGATGTATTTTACCATGGACAAGTCATGAGCGATGAATAAATATGTTGTACCCAATTCATCTTGAATATCTTTCATTAGGTTAACAACTTGTGCTTGAATCGATACGTCTAATGCGGAGATACATTCATCCGCAATAACTAACTTTGGATTCATAACTAACGCTCTAGCAATACCTACACGTTGTCTTTGACCACCTGAGAATTGGTGTGGGAAACGTGTAGCTTGTTCACGAGATAAACCAACTTTATCTAATACTTGATAAACCTTCTCTTCTATTTCTGCTTCTGATTTGCATACTTTATGAATACGTAAACCTTCCGCAATAATCTCTTGAACTTTTTTACGTGGATTCAAACATGCCATTGGATCTTGGAAAATCATTTGCATATT
>CACXEN010000158.1 GCA_902766675.1 uncultured Erysipelotrichaceae bacterium | reverse complement strand
GATGATATTAGTTTAAATATCTCCCGTGAGCTTCTCCAACAAGATAGACAAGTTCAACTATTAGCGAAGTCTATCGAAAAGAAAATCCAAAATGCTTTAGAAGATATGTTAAAAAATGATCGTGAGAATTATGAGAAATTCTTCAATAACTTTGGATTAAATCTAAAATATGGTATCTATTCTGATTATGGTATGCATAAAGACCAATTAGAAAAATTACTTCTATTTATTTCTAGTAAAGAAGATAAATATGTCACATTAGATGAATATGTTTCTAGAATGGATAAAGACCAAGATAAAATCTATTATGCATGTGGTAAATCCATTGAAGAAATCAATCGCTTACCAATGTTAGAAAAGATTCACCAAAAAGGATATGAAATTCTATATTTCTTAGATGAAAGAGATGAATTCGTTGCCCAAGTTTTAAATCAATATAATGATAAACAATTCCAAAATATCAGTAATGCGGATGTAGATTTGGATAGCGAAGAAGAAAAGAAAGAAAAAGAAAAGATAGCAGAATATAATAAAGATTTATTATCTACACTAAAAGAAGAATTAAAAGATAAAGTAGAAGATGTCGTTATCTCTTCTAGATTAGTCGATGATCCTGTCTGTCTTGTGTCAAAAGATGGTTTATCTTTAGAAATGGAAAGATATATCAAAAATGATCCAATGGCAAACCAAGTCATGAAAGCGAAAAAAGTATTGGAATTAAATGCGAATCATGCAATATTTAAAAAACTCCAAGACGCAAGTCTGGATGAGAAAAAAGAATATGCAGAAGTACTTTATAACCAAGCCCTACTCATGCAAGGTTTACCAATCGATGATCCAAAAGGATTCTCAGAGAAAATCACAAAGTTAATATTAAAATAATCTATGATTCAAAAAAAGAGCTATCGTATTACACGATAGTTCTTATTTTTATTCTTCTACTTCTTCACTTACCTTAGTGCCACAATATGGACAGAAATCTTCATCCCCGTCTAATTGGGCATTACATTTCTTACAATAACTTACTTTAGGAACTAAATCTTCGCCACACTTCTTACAGAATAATGCGCCAGATCGATTCAATGTGCCACAATGTGGGCAAGTAATAGAAGTCTCCATACTTCCCATCATATTTCTTGTATAGAAATCATCCGCTTCAATTGGTTCAACATTTAAGTAATCTTCGATAAATGCGAATATATCTTGTGGTAAAGCTGTTTGTCTTAAAGCACCAATTGCACTTGTGATTAATAGTGGTCTAAAGATCACTGCACCAACTGCCGCAATACCTAACTTTTCCATCCATTTATCAAAATCAATTGTGACAACCAATTGATTATCACTTTGTACTAGTTCTACAGATACTGTCGCATTCATACCTAGATATTTTGTCCATTCTGCTGCAGCATCCCCTTTGCATTGAATGGTATATCCATTTCTGATGCGCATTGTTTGCGTAATCATATTCTTTTGAAGATCTAGAAACTCAGCGAGTGCATATGCCACATTTTGTGCAGATACATCACTGCTTAACGGATATGTTCTTGTAATATTTCTCATAGGTTCCATATTCCTTACCTCCATATCTATACTATAGCAGAATTTGACCGCCGGTCAACTACTTTTCTCTTTTCGTTTTACCTGTGCTAATAGAAGTGCCACAAATACAAGTATTGCGCCTAATACTTCTCTACCACTCATCACTTCATGTAATAACAAATATCCTGATAATGCCGCAAAGACAGATTCTAAAGACATGATAATACTAGCAATATGCGATTTTATTTTACTTTGCGATACAACTTGAATGGTATATCCTAAACCACCAGAAATAATACCGGTATATAAAAGTGGAATCCATGCTAGCTTGATATCTTCTATATTTGGCTTTTCTATCCAAATCATTGGTATTACACACACCAATGCGACTGTCGCAAATTGGACAAGAGATAATCGTATTGGATCAACACGTGGCGCAAAATAATCCACCACAAGAATATGAAATGTATATACAAT
>CACXEN010000157.1 GCA_902766675.1 uncultured Erysipelotrichaceae bacterium | reverse complement strand
AGAGCATATATTGATCAAATTAAAAAAGAATATCCTGACGCAACCCATGTATGTCATGGCTATGTATTAAATGAAAATAGAAGTATTCAACGTTCTAGTGATAATGGCGAACCTTCTGGTACAGCAGGTGTTCCTATCTTAGAAAGTATCAATCATACAGAAATCTATGATGTGATTTGTTGTGTGGTTCGATACTTTGGAGGAATTAAACTAGGTGCTGGTGGATTGATTCGTGCATATGCAGGCGCCACCACTTCCGCTTTAAATAACGCAAAGAAAACAATTGATGATTCTTTTCACCAATACTCCCTTACTTATCCTTATGATTTAAGTGGGAAGTTAGAAACATGGTTAAGAAATAACACTCACGCAATTTCATTTGATTATGGGGAACTTGTATCATGTACTTTAGAAACCAAAGACGACCAATTCACAGAAAAAATACAGGATATTACTTCTGGTCAAGTCACTCCTGTATTTATCAAAGATATCATTCATGAAGTAGAGATCTAATTCGATCTCTTTTTTATCTATTCAAATCCCCAAAGGTTTTCGCCTTTTGGAATAAACATGATATCCATATCCACAACACCTTCTATGCCATCTAATACTGCACTACTTGTATATTGCCATACTTGGTATTGATATGGATAACGACACAGCGAACCATATTCAGCTACCCAACAATAGAACTCTTGGGTATATGGTAAATCATATAATCTTGGAAGTGTCATTGTGCTTCCATAAATCATTGGATCATATCCTGCATTTCTAATGCGATGCAGCCATGTGACACCTATTTTTGTTTTTTCTTCTTGTGTTAAAACTTTTACTCTACCAACATCGCCTGGACCTTCTTCTTCCATATCAAACACAATTGGTAAATCTATTTCATAGTCTTTCACACTATCTAATACAAAATCTACTTCTTCTCTCGCCTCTTGAACACTAATTGCTTGTGAGAAGAAATATACTCCTACTTTGATATCATTTGCTTTAGCTTGTTGGATATTGTAGTCAAAATAAACATCTTTATTTATTAAACCATATTCATAGCCACGATATCCAACACGGATAAACGCAAATTCTATTCCTTGTTGTTTTAGTTTTGCCCAGTCAATTTGTTGTTGATGTGAAGATACATCGACACCTTGTACTGATGTATAATTCTCATCTTCATATTGCACAAAATAATCATTCCAGTTTAGATTATTAAAATCATAATTATTCTCTTCTAATGTTGTTTCTATCATTTCTTCTTCTAATTGCTCCTGGCGGGTTTGTCTTGTCATAAAATATCTAGTCAAAGAAAAAGTAATCATCGCAGTTAATATGATGATACTTAGCCCCCACATCAATAGTGAAAATTTATCGATATATATTTTTCTACGATATGACTTTTTTAACATAAGAGAATTATACTTGAAACTATTTCATAAATAAAAGAAGTTTAATCTTAAGATTAAACTTCTGTATAACTATCTGGTACATATGTAGCATCTACATGTGTATGAGCAATGATATAACGATTCATTCTTACAGTTGCCCATGCGCTAAATATTCCACATGTCACAAATGTTAATAATACATTCACAATCCAGATTGGGAATAGTTCTCCACCATCTCCATCATAGAAATATTTTTCATTTCTGATGATAGTATTTTTAGCTTCCCATTTTTTAAATATTCCAACCATCCATGGAGTCGCAAATCCACATGTTACCATTGAGATTAATGATGTTAATCCTTCATAGCCATAATATTCAAATCCATTTCCTTCAAAACGAGAATCTGCATATTTTCCTTCAGCCTTAGATAGTCCAACATATCCTGTATGTGAATTTACCCATTTTCTATAATCAACTGTCGCAAATGGTGCATACACGCCACATGTCACAAGTGTTAATAAGAACCATTTAATCCACAAACCAAACAATTCCATAGCTGTTCCATTAAATGTTTGTCTCTTACCTTGAATGACTGTGTGATCCTTTTCCCACTTTAATATATTTACTAACATCCAAGGTGCACCAATTCCACAAGTCACAAATGATAGTAAACTCAACAATAAATTTTTCACAAATAATTCAAAACCATCTCCATCAAAGAATGATTCTTCTGCTTCAATACCTTCTGTATATGCATATCTTGCGATATCTGGGTTAGTATATTGTTCTTTTTTCACCGCATTTTTCGCTTTGATAGAATCAATTAATTGTGTAATATCTTGACCTAGTTCAAATTTACTATCTAAACCTTCATGATTGATATACATCTTCATGAAGAATTCAATACCTAATACAATCGCAATCAAACCAAATATAAATGAAAGTGCACCGACTCTTGTTATGCCACCGATTGCCGCAACTAATGCACTAGCTGCCATGCCTATACCAATAATACGTAATGTATTATCTTGGCCAGAACGATTCATAATTGTATAGATTAATCCGCCGATTGCTACTATTGCACAGATTAGAATAATCCACCACAACAATGTGATTAATCCGCTGGAATTTAATGCAAATGCTAATTCTTGGAAAAAGCCACCAATGAATCCACCACCAACGCTATAAAGAATACCTGATAAAACCGCAAATAGTATTCCAAATACAATACGCAATACAAGTTGTATGAGTAAAGGTGCTGCCGGCATAAAGCCCAAAACGCCCACAAGCATATCAATATACTTTTCAGCTTCACCACTACTAACATGTTGCACAAATTGTGCTGGTTTTTCCTGTTGTTGGTACATTGGTTGTTGTGGAGTTGGTTGTGCAACTCTTTCTGGTTGTGCAGCAGGCTGTGTTGGTTGTTGCGTGCTGCTAGAAGCTGTTGGCTCATTTGGCTTTGTTGCTTCTACTGGTGGAATGCCTAATGTTGGTACACCTGTTGAAACTTTATTTCCACAGTTTGTACAAAACATTGCCCCTTCTTTTAATTGCTGTCCACATTTATTACAAAACATAATTGTTCTCCCCTCTTTATAAACTATGTAGATTTCTATATATCGCAAATGCTATTGCGAATAATAGTAAGATAAATATTACAATCGATTCAACAACGCTCATTCTTGAATCGTCTTTATATATGTATTTATATGCTTTATAAATTCCATATATCAAACCGATTGGAAATAAGATAAACACAAATTGATTTTCATGGTATGCACCTATCATGTCAAAGTGTGCCATTTTCACAAACATATGACTAATGCCACAACCTGGGCATTTAAAACCAGTAACCAAACGAATCGGACATGGAATATATAAACCTGTTAAGCTCACAAAGATAAAATATCCAATTCCAATCACAGCTATGGTTTTTACCTCTTTTAATACATATGCTTTTCTTTGTTCCATCGACTTATTCATAATCTAATAGATTAAGTATAGCATTGTTTTTTGATATTAATCTTGCCAAGAATCTCCCCAAATGATCTTACAGCTTGAATTTCCAGCGGTATAAGATGTGCTAACTTGATAAGAACCATCACTAAACTTATATACAGTTACCGGATAGCTGCGTGAAACTTTAGTGTCTCCTGCCACAACGGTATACTCTACATATATATTTCCCCAACTTTCATATACACGCTTGAAGCCAAATCCGATATCATCCCCTTCGTGCTTAATCGCTTTTTCTTCATCATCCTCTGTTAATTTATATTTACATCCATCTAAATCATCCAACAATAATTTATCGGTTGTTGCTTGTGCTAATTTCTTTACTTCATCATCTGTTGTAGAAGTTACTCTTACCGGTTCACTTCCTACATCATATTTCTTTTCATATTGTTGCCCTTTTGCGACATATCCATAGTTGATTAACTCATCTTCATAAACAAGAGCTTGCACAGTTGCTGTACCATCTCCATTTGCATATGCATCATATTCAAAACCAAGCTCATTTGCGATTTTGTTCTCAGATGCATCTACTTTTAAATTTACATATCCATCCTCTATTGCCCAATTTACAGATACGCCTTCAAATAAATCAACTTCTTCTACTGGTTGTAGACCTTCTACTGTAAATGTTTTTGTTGTATTTTTAAAACTAATTTTTTGTCTTTTTGCTGCATCTTTAGCTTCTTGAGGAATTGCACATTCGACGATGAGTTTATCTCCATTTTTCAGTGTGCCATTTTCAAAATTCAATCCATCTTCACGAGTTAAATAACATCCACTCAAAGTATTTCCGATTGTTTCATAATCCATGATCTTATTCATAGCTTTTTGATTCATATTCATCATGTTGCTTGAATATAATTTCATTAGCTCTTCTTGCATTTTGATATATGTTGGATCTGAATATACATCATTCTCTAAATATGCATAACCATACCCATCAGCTCCACTATAGGTAACTGTCGCATTTTTTGTCATATCTATACTACTTGTTTTTAATAAGAAGAATAGTAATAGACCAATGACGACTACACCAACTGCACCAAGAGCGCCAAACAAAGCCTTCTTTGTATTTTTATTCATCGGCTGTTTTTGCTTTGTCACAACAGGAGGTATTGCATTCATTCCTGTTTGACTCATATTTTGTTGTGGTACTTGTTGTGTGTTATTTACACCAATCGCACTTTGTGTATTTTCAATTGGTTGTTGGCTACTTTCTTCCGGTGCCTTTAATTGTTGTGCCCCACAAAAAGGACAGAACTTATCTTCTTCTTTTATTGTTTGTCCACATCTTATACAAAACATACTTTCACCCCTTTATTCCCATGGATTGTTTGGATCTGGATCCGTTGGGTCCCATCCTTTATTCTCACTTGTTAAATCGATAGTGATTGGTTCCGGTTTACCAAGTGGTCCTGGATCATTTTCATCATCATATAATTCGACCGGTGTTCCAATTGGACAATAATCGAATATCCATTTTGCATCACGAACACATAATCGAATACATCCCATAGATGCTGCTGTACCTAATTTATTATATTCCTCTGATTCTAAATCATCTGGACTTTGTGAATAATAAGGTACCGAATGGAATAAGATATCATCCACAATTCTTGTCGCATATTGGCCATATACTCCACCATATAATGGTCTCCAACGATAATTAATCGTCGTATTATATGAACCAAGTGGTGTTGCCGGACCTGTTGAGCATACCATTGCCTTATATGGAATAGAATACTCACCATCTAAATCCATCGCATATACTGTGACAGTATTTAATGCTCGATTGATACGAACCATAAATGGGTATTCTGCATCCACATGGTCTAATAGCATTACCTTAAATAATTTCCGTGTCTCTATTCCATTTTTATCTCTTGCGGTTACTGTTGCAGTATATTCACCCGCTTCATCTTCGTTGATATCACTTTTTATACAATAAGAGTTATTCACTAATTCTTTAGACTCTTTTATTTCTCCATCGACTTCATCAAATACTTTCTTAATGTTACTGGATAAATCTATTTCCATTCCTTTAATAAAAGTCACTGTATCTTCTTTCAGTTGAATTACTGGTGCTTTTGTGTCTTCTATCACAAAAGTATATTCATAATCTCTAGTAACTTCTTGATTATACGAGTCCGTTTCTTTTAATGTGAATGTTACTTTTTGTTCGCCAAGTATGTCACCATTGATATCACCTTGTTGTGTAAGTTCTCCATTGTGACTTTTCACAAATTTGTTTGCATCAAATATGTCTCCATATTCCATTCT
>CACXEN010000156.1 GCA_902766675.1 uncultured Erysipelotrichaceae bacterium | reverse complement strand
TGAATGCTTGATGAGAAAGATTGTTTGGAATGATATGGAATAAATATTGTGCATAATAATAAGAATAAAAGAATGATGAATATATTTCTTTTTGTTTTTTGATTTACAAATGTACCAACCAAATAAGAAGTCCATAAATAATCTATCATCACAATTACGGCAAGGATTCGAAATAAAATAGGATGGATTTCGATTAAGCCAGAATAATTGAATGCATCATTTTTGTTGTAAACGAATTGAGCATATAAAAATATACAAGGTATAACAAGGATACCAAGCCAATAAAGCATTTTGGAAATTGGTTGCTGAAAATTCTTTTGCATACTAGAATTATACCAAGTTGGAGATAAATATGATGAAAGTTGGTTATCAAGGAAATCATGGCACATTTAGTGAAATAGCAGCCTTACAATATTTCAAAGGAAAAGAAATTGAGCAAATTGGCTATCGTAATTTCAAAGAGATTATGTGCGATGTAGAAAATAAAACATTGGATTATGCAGTATTACCAGTAGAAAATACAACAACAGGTATTATCGCTCGCTCTTATGATTTATTTAAAGATTATGAAGTACATGCGATAGGAGAGATTAATATACCGATTAAACAAGACTTAATTGGTTTAAAAGGAGCATCTATTGATGATATCAAGAAAGTATATAGTCATCCTGAAGCATTATCACAATGTAGTGAATTCTTTGATGCTCATCCAGATTTAAAAGCTATTCCATATCAAGATACTGCAAAAAGTGTTGAAATGGTGAAAGAAGAAAATGATCTTACAAAAGCTGCGATTGGTAGTTGGCGAGCAAGTGAGTATTATGATTTAGAAATATTAGAAAAAGAGATACAGGATTCTAAAACGAATATGACTCGTTTCTTGGTAATCACAAATAAAGATGAATATGATAAAGAAGCGAATAAAATCTCTATGATGCTTGTTTTAAAACATAGACCAGGTGCTCTATATAATCTTTTGGGTATTCTTTCAAAAAGTGGAATCAATATTTTAAAACTAGAATCTAGACCAATTCCAGAAAAAATATTTGAATATATGTTCTATATTGATTTTGAAGGTAATGTAAATGATCGTGAGATGAAAGAGGTACTAAAGGAATTAGAACTCCATTGTCTAGAAGCGAAATTATTAGGTAATTACAAAGCCTATGAAGGTTAAAAGCATTGAAATATATAAAAACAATGTTAAAATAATCACTATGAATAGAACAAATAACTTTTATTACTTTTATTTTAGATAAGCAGGGCAATGTTAGGTAATTGCCCAATTTATCATGTTTGCGGCATTATCTAATATGGAAAGTATAAAATATAGCCATATGGATAAGCCATATGGCTTTTAATTTGGAGGGTATATGCGTATAGAGGTTAAGACAAAAGATAAAACATATCCAATAGAGATGGAAAGAGGATTGTTATATAAAGTCAAAGAGTTCATAGGAAATGAACAAGTATTTTTAATTAGCGATGATGGTGTTCCAGAAAAGTATCGCAATATATTACAAGAACAATTCCCAAATGCGCATATGTATGTGATGCCACAAGGAGAAGCCTCTAAATGTTTTCAAACTTTAGAAAGCATTCTAAAAGCAATGCTAGATGCGAATATGACAAGAAACGATATTGTTGTGGCACTAGGTGGGGGTGTTGTTGGAGATATTAGTGGTTTTGCGGCTGCGACATATATGAGAGGTATTCGCTACATTAATATACCTACAACGACGTTATCTCAAATTGATTCTTCCATAGGTGGTAAAACCGCAATTGATTTAGATGGATATAAAAACAGTGTTGGAGCGTTTTGGCAACCAGAAGCTGTGCTTATAGATTTCGATGTATTAAATACATTACCAGAAAGACATTTCAACAATGGCTTAGTAGAAGCTATCAAAGCTGGTTTAATAAAAGATGAAAAATTATTTGAATTGTTTGAAGATGAATCCTATCTAGAACATATAGAAGAAATCATTGAGAAATCAATACGAATAAAAAAAGAAGTAGTAGAAAATGATGAAAGAGAAAAAGGGGAAAGAAAACTATTAAACTTCGGACATACATATGGCCATGCATATGAAAGCTATTATGGATTTGATCGATATTATCATGGGGAATGTGTGGCGATGGGTATGATGTCTATTTTGAAAAATGAAGAGATTAAATCACGTTTAGAAAATATTTTACAAAGATTACATATACCATCATCTTGTGATGCAGATAAAGATGAAATCGTTAGATTAATAAAAAATGATAAAAAGGCAAAACATGACGCAGTAACAATTGTACAAGTAGATGAAATAGGAAAAGGTTACTTACAAGATGTCAGTATGGAAGAGATGAGGAGGAATCTAGGATGAAAAACACAATCGGTAATAACATCACGATGACTTTATTTGGTGAATCCCATGGAAGTGCTATTGGGGCAGTCCTAGATGGTGTACCAAGTGGCATCAAAGTAAATATGGATCATATCCAAGCTCAAATGGAAAAACGAAAAGCAAAAGGGAATATATCTACTTCTCGCAAAGAAGCAGATGAGGTAGAAATCTTATCTGGTGTTAAAGATGGATATACAGAAGGAACTCCAATTGCGATATTAGTGCGCAATACAAATGTAAGAAAAGAAGATTATAATGCGATGAAGAATATTCCTAGACCATCGCATGCGGATTACAGTGGTCATATGAAATATTTAGGATATGAAGACCAAAGTGGAGGTGGTCATTTCTCTGGACGTTTAACAGCACCAATTGTGGCATGTGGCGCAATACTCATGGATATGTTAGAAGAAAAAGGCATTCATATTCAAACGCATATCAAGATGTTACATGGAATAGAAGATAGAGATTTTGAAAATATCGAAGAAGATATGAAATATCTTAGTACATGTGACTTTGCGGTATTAGATGATACAAAAAAAGATGAGATGCTAAAAGAGATTGAAAATGCTAGATCCCAACAAGATTCTGTTGGTGGCATTTTAGAAACAATGATTGTAGGAGTTGGCGCAGGAATTGGAGAGCCTACCTTTGATACAGTAGAAGGTGAATTGTCAAAAGCAATGTTTTCTATTGGTGGTATTAAAGGAGTGGAATTTGG
>CACXEN010000155.1 GCA_902766675.1 uncultured Erysipelotrichaceae bacterium | reverse complement strand
GATCGTATTCAACTATGGCGATGATGCACGTGCTAAAGCAGCTGGCGCATTCATTGACTACTTTGCATCTCCAGAAGTAAATGCTGGTTGGTGTGTAGCATGTAACTATCCAGCTACATTTGAAGCAACAAAAGAAGTTGACACATACAAAGCATTTGCTGAAGAAAACATAGGTTTCCAATATCTAAATGCTGAACATGCAGGTGAACTTCCAGCAGTTAGTGCACAAGCATACTCACGTGATGCTTTAAGCACATTAATGTCACAAGTTGCTGGTGGTACAGATGTTAATCAAGCATTAGAAGATGCTGTAAAATATATCGAAGACGAATTAGCAGCTGAATAATTCCGGCAAAAGGCCCTTTATATAAAGGGTCTTTTTTTTTATAATTGTATGTAGGAGAAAAACTATTATGAAAGTAACAATTGAACATTTAACAAAGAGATTTGACAGCATGACTGCAGTCAATAATTTCACCATGACCTTCGAAGATGGAAAGCTAATTGCCTTATTAGGTCCATCTGGTTGTGGTAAATCGACGTTGCTGAATATGTTGTCAGGAATCTTACCTGTAACAGAAGGGAAAATCTATTTTGATGAAGAAGATGTAACAGATATGCCACCACAAGATCGTGGTGTTGGGCTAGTTTTCCAAAACTATGCACTATATCCGCATATGTCTGTATTAGAAAATATCGCATTCCCATTAGAAATTAAAAAAGTTGATAAAAAAGAACGTGAAGAAAAAGCATTGGAAATGGCAAAGCTAGTACACGTTGATCAACTATTAGATAGAAAACCAAAACAATTGTCCGGTGGACAACAACAACGTGTAGCAATTGCACGTGCATTAATTAAACAACCTAGACTTCTATTGTTAGATGAACCACTATCTAATCTAGATGCACGTTTACGTTTAGAAATGAGAGAAGAAATTCGTCGTATTCAATTGGAAACAGGTGTTACAACCATTTTCGTAACCCATGACCAAGAAGAAGCAATGTCTATTTCTGACAAGATCGTCTTAATGAAAGATGGACTTCTCCAACAAGAAGATGGACCACAAGAATTGTATGATGATCCATCCAACTTATTCGTTGCGAACTTCTTAGGTAATCCACCAATTAATAATTTAAATGGATATATAAAGGATGGTTACTTCGTATTAGATGATGATAGCGGAAAGATTAAAATCAATAATCCAAACGCAAAAGATGGTCAAAAAGCAGTAATGGGAATTCGTGCAGAAAGTGTAATGATTTCACAAGATGAAGACCATGACTTCGAAGCTATTGTTAAACAAAGATATACGATGGGTAAAGAAGAATTGGCTTTCTTAAATATTGGTAATCAAACAATCCGTGTTTATTTATCAAGTGACTATGTTGTAAAAGAAGGTGAAAAAGTATTCTTGAAATTAAGAAATAAAGGTATTTTCTTATTTGACGATGAAAGTGGGGAACGTATCTAATGAGTGCTCCTAAGAAACATAGAGAAAATATAAATACTGGTAATTATATTTTCAATAAAAAAGGAGAACCTCTGATTTATTTAATCCCATTCGCAATTGGGTTATTAATCTTTACGGTATATCCAATTATTAATGTAATTATCATGTCATTTAAAGAAGGATATCGTTTATCCGGTAGTTTTAATGGATGGGGAATTGGTAACTATACACATGTATTAGGTGATGAAAATTTCATTAGTGCAATAAAAAATACATTCATCTATGTATTTACTGTAGTGCCTATTTCAACAATACTATCCGTTATTGTGGCGAATTTATTAAATCAAAAGATTAAAGGCATGGCATTATTCCAAACAGCATACTTCTTACCTATGGTAACAAGTTCTATTGCGGTTGGTATCTCATGGCGTTATATGTTCAATTTACAATTCGGTGTCATTAACTGGGCTTTAGGACTGTTTAATATTGGCCCAATTGATTGGCTAGGGGCGACTGCAGGTGAGGCTCCATGGAATATATTTGTTATTGTGATATTTGGTATATGGAATATGATGCCATTTACGATCATATTACTTCTATCAGGATTACAAAATATTGACCCAATGTATTACACAGCTGCTAAAGTAGATGGCGCAAATTCTTGGAAAATATTCAAAAGAATTACAGTTCCATTATTAGCACCAACAATTTTCTTAACAATGATTGTAAATATGATTTCAGCATTTAAAGTGTATAACGAAGTCATTCCATTCTGGAGTGGTAAAGCAGGTGTATTAGGTAATAACCTATATACAATGGTGTATTGGATTAAGGAAACATTCTACTCTAAGTTAAGACTTGGATATGCAGCAAGTGCATCAATTATATTATTCTGTATCATTCTATTATTCACTTTAGTACAAAAATGGATACAGAAGAAAACGGATTACTAGGAGGTGTGATATGAAGGCAGAAGCAATGAAAAGATTCTTTATATACTTCTTCTTAGGAGTCGGTGCACTGATTATGATATTCCCATTCTATTGGATGGTATCTGGTGCATTTAAAACATCAGCTGAGTATTTCTCATTCCCACCAGCTTGGATTCCAAGCAACTGGTTGAACTTTGACAATTTCATTAACGCATTTAGAAAAGCACCACTCATGAAATATTTCTTCAATTCAACAATTGTAATGATATTCTCAGTTGGAATTAATGGATTTATTACTATATTAGCTGCATTTGGATTTTCTAGATTAAAATTCCCAGGCAAAGAAGTTATATTTGCGGTACTTGTCGCATTTATGATGGTGCCATTTGAAATGCTAGTAATCACAAATTATCAAACAGTTACACGATTAGGTTTGATTGATACAATACCGGTATTAATTATTCCATTTACATCTTCAATCTTCTACACATATATTCTAAAAGGATTCTTCGATACAGTTCCGGATAGTTTATACTACAGTGCAAGAATTGATGGTGCTAGTAACTGGAAGTATTTATGGAGAGTAATGTTCCCAATCGCAAGACCTAGCTTAGTAACAATTATGTTGTTAAATGCGATTGCATCATGGAACTCATTCATGTGGGTACAACTTGTAATTAACTCTGATAAGAATCGAACAATTCCACTTGGTATCTTCTCATTCGTATCAGAAGCAGGAAGTGATCCAAAACTGCAATTAGCAGCCGCAACAGTTTCAGTATTGCCAATGATTATATTATTCTTATTCGCAAGAAAATATATTGTTAGCGGTGTTGCTAGAGGTGGCGTGAAAGGTTAATCCATTTATGGCTTGAACCTACCGAAATACTTCGGTAGGTTTTTAATATTCATATACATAGAATTAATTGTATTTCTTAAAATATATTGCCAGCGCTACTGTCAGAAATTGGGTAAAAGGTAAAAGGAAATAATGTATGTTGAGGAATTCTAAAGCGTTCTTTCTTTTAACATCCACAGCAATTATAATTTAAGTATGAATGATAATAGTATGAATTATATTCCACTTTTAAATCGCGTTATGCAGGGGGATAATGGTGCAATTGATGCAATAATTTCTGCAACACAAGATATGACATTTTTTTATGCTAAATGTTTATCTGCGTCAGATGATATGGCGAGAATAATTAGCCAGAACACATATATTCGAATGAGAAATTCAATTACTCAATTAGATAATGCGCTTGGATTTGAAAGCTGGCTAAAAAGATTAGTACGAGAAGAGGCCCAACATCTTTTGGGTGTTAATCAATTGGTTGAACCAAATGTGACAGATTATCGTGCAGAGTTGGATGAACCATTAAATAAAGAACCTGCAGATGGATTTACTCTTGAACAAAAAAAGTTCTTAGTATTTGAAATGATAAAACAAATACCTTTGCAACAAAGAATTGTTTTATTAATGCAACAATTTGAAGGTTTATCTATTTCTGAAATTGCAAGTAGTTTTAATGCAACGGAGAATAATGTAAAACAGAATTTGACTCTTGCTAAAGAATATCTGCAGAACAATGTGACAGATTTACAGAATAAAGGGATTATTACTTTCTCTAATATTTCACCAATTGTTTTGTTTGGGTTATTGACTAAGTGGACACATATCGGCTTAAATGCAGAAACAAAAGGAATTATCGATTATTATACAAACACAGGAAATCTTCCGCATCAAAAAAGTACTAACGCACAACCATCTCCAGAACATACACAGCCACAGGCACAACCTGTATCGAAGCAACGAAAAAGAAAAAAGAATAAAAAGAAACATAGATTCTCGAAATTCTTGCTAGTGATAGTGCTGCTCTTAACGGGGATTCACTTTTTTCCGATTGTCAAAAAAGAATATGAAAAAAAGAAATTCATTAAAGAAGCCGATGAACAATTTTTAACATTGGATATTAAGGAAGATGATGAGTGGACAGAAGAAGAGCTAATTGCGGACTATAACGATGATGGTATATCGAATGGTGATGCAATTGATAAAGGATTAAATCCATTTGTGAAGGATAGTGATGATGACGGTATTGACGATATAGACGAAATTAATGAATATGGCACTGATCCGACAAAAGCATCGACAGCAGGAGATGTCTTATCTGATACTTTTAAAATTGTCAATAACTATGACATTGATAAAAACTATGGTAAAGAAGTTGTTGTGAATACAGAATTAGAGATTGTGGAATTGGTGATTGATAATGTAGAGTATTCTAACTTCGTTGTTAAAAATGTTGATATTGCTTTGCCAATAGAAGTTGTACCAGTCGTTGATCCGTTTTCTGTGTATTCCTTTAAAGGTACTGCACAACTTGATGTACCTCAAAATTGTAAGGTAAATCAATATGATATTGCCGAGCAAACACTCAAAGAATTAAAAACAGAATACAAGGATAACAAAGTTACATTTGACATTGAAAACTCAAATCCAATTGTTGTTACAGATGATTCTATTATTCCTGAAACGACTTCAATAGTAGATTTTGGTATGAAATCAGAATTCATCGTTCTCAGTGAACCGATAGGTAGTCGTTTTAACACAGTACTATTTGATACTGACATAGTAAATAATCACGATGATGTCGTTTCTTTACAAAATGCTGATCCAATTTACGTTTATTGTTTAACTAATGCAATTCGCTCGAAAGAGGATACACAGAAACTACAATCATATGTAGAAAAACTGGCACCAAATAGAACAATAAAAGCTAAATACTTAAATAGAGCTAGATACATTATGTTGGAATCTGCTTCAACATTAGTTAAAAATATAGTCAATGGAATAGCAAAACTAATTGGACTGTCATTAGATGGTGTTTTTGAAGAGGGTAATACGCTAGGCGTATTTAAAATGGATGACTTATTAGAATTAAAGCCAATTGTACAGAGAACCGATGAAGTTGAAGTTCAAATTACACCTTCTGCTCCTGTAGTGTTAGCTGATTCTGGTTTTGATCCAGATGTAAATGCTATACGCATTAAAAACTACACATATCAAATTGGCAATTCAATACAAGAAGGACAATGCGCTGGGATTGCTAGATTTGAAGCTAAAGTTTATCTAGGAGAATTTGAATGGAAAACTGAAAACTATGATTTGAGTACAGATGAGTTTGAACCTTTTCGTGAAAACCGCGCGCATGACTACGTACCTACTTCAGAATCACTTAAAGCGTACTGTAATGAAGTACCTGCTAAGGAAGAACCGAAAGACCTACTCCGTGTAAAGCATGACGAACTTACTGAACAAGATAAACAATTAACAAAGGCGATTAATGAACTTTTTGAAACTGGAAATTCAATAGGAAGAAAGTTCGGCATATGGCTAAAGGAATTGCCAATACAATTTAATCCATCAGAAAAGTGGTTTAGTGAAAATGAACTTGAAGCAATTGAAAAAGAATTTAAGGATGGCAAGCCGGTCATTATGTATGTTAAAGAAGGCGATAATAAGCATGTTGTTCTAGGTTATAAACTAATTGAGAATTTCGAAAATGTTATGTATACGATAAGTGTTGAGGAAAACAATTGTCCAGCGGGAAGTCTTTTGGAAATTGATAGTCGAGAAAAATTGGGAGAAATAGGTTTTCCTGAAAAGGTATTTCCTGAAATTGTATTAAGCAAAGAGTATGAAAATAGTATCTATGGAATCGAGTCATATTACACATATAAATATTATCCTTATGGGAAGTCGTATACTTCCTCTGAAAAAGTATATGATGATTTGATAGTTCCTGTTAGAGTGGATGAAAGTGAGATTTCTGACTAAGGTTAATCAAATTAGGTCTGATGAAAATCAGGCCTTTTTTATTTATCTACTACAAATCACAAAGATTCATTCATAAAAAAACATGGTAGTTACCATGTTAATCTTTGATTTGTTGTAATTCTTCCCACATACGATTTACATTTTTGGCAAGTATATCTGCGTTTGTAGGATAGTTATAATCTACTTCATCAACTTCTAAGACTAAGTCAATATTGATACCACGTTTTACAATTTCTTTTAATTTCCAAAGAATGTTCCATAGAAGATATTGGTTGGCATAGAAGTTTGTGCCATGAATACCACCAGTTTCTTTTTCACCAGAGCCAATACAGTCATTTAAGTGAATAATGAAGTTATCACTTGTATATGCATCAATTGTTGAGAAGAATGACATCTCTTCAAATTTGAAAGACATCTCAGACATAATTAAGTGACATGTATCTAATAATGGGAATACTTTGTCATAGCCAATACGATCACGTAGATAATTACATAACTTTAGACTTTCTACTGCACCGCAAGTTCTATAACAGTTTTCTACATGTAAGTGAATTCCACTTTCTTTGATAAAATCACAGAATTCATCTAAATAAGGATTTGTTTTTAAACGGGCTAATCCAGTTTCCGCATGGACTACTAAACCAGCTTTATATGTATTACATAAATCAAATACTTTTTTTGCATAGTCATTTTTGAATTGACTAACGACATCGTATACATCGCAATCAGGAATTGGATAGTGCACTGTAACGATAGGTTTATGTATTGTTTCAGCTAATTCAAAATGATCTCTTTCATCACCATACAAATGTATTTCATATCCATCGAATCGATCATATTGATTCTTAATACGAATTTGTTCGGGATCTAAAGCAATTTTCATCAACTTTCGCATCGTAAAACCTCCTGATATTCAGTCCGATTATTATAGCAGATATTTTCGAGCTGTATGCAAATTATTATTGGAAAAAAGCATATATAACAGCAACCAAAACAGCCGGCAACATATTGACTACTTTTATTGTTTTAGGACAAATTAAATTAATACCAACACAGGTGATTAATATATTTCCAACAAGTGATAGATTAGAAATCGCTTGGGTAGTCATAATTGGTGAAATGACTTGTGCTAATAAAGTGATGAGCCCTTGGAATATAGCAACTGGAATAAAAGAAAAGATACATCCTTTTCCAAGGGAACTAGCCATAACCATAATAATGATAAAGTCCAATAAACCTTTTAATAATAGTGTTTCATATCCTTGATTTAAACCATCTTGAATAGCGCCAACAATTGCCATTGCGCCAATACATACTGTAAATGTGGCAGTCAAAAAAGCATTGAGGAAACTATCATCTTCTTGATTACCTGTTTTCTTTTTTAACCATGTGCCAAATGATTCAAACTTTTCTTCAAAATGAAAAGCTTCGCCAATAATTGTGCCTACCGCAAGGGAGATAATCATCATTAAAGTTCCTTGTGTAGATAATTGATTATTCTCTAACACAAAGATTTCTTTTAAAACACCAGATATACCTAAGAATATAACTGCTAAGCCATTGGCTTTTAATAGGCCATCTTGCATAGAAGTTGATAGAAGCTTTTTTCCAAAGGTTCCTAGTATACCACCGGCTATAATCGCAATGACATTAATAATTGTGCCTAGTCCAATCATAGATGTAATTGTAAAACGGTAATGCGTGCAAATCAAATTTGATATAAAATTGTATTAATTATGAAACAAATGAATTATCTTAAAAAATTTATAGTATTGATTGTTATATTTTTACTTGTGGGATGTGCATCTTCTACAAGACTATTTTCGAAAATTGGTTATGACAATATGCAATTGCCAAGTCGAATTGAATATAGTGTCAATGAAAACTATAAATTGATTACCCAACAAGAGGATATTCGATCTTGTATTGATGCATTGGAAAATATAAGAGTAAAATCAAAAACTACTATGCCTAAAGAGGGCAAAGACATATTATTCCGTTTGGTTTTACCAAAAGGAGGCCAAACAATATTTCATTTCATTGATGGAAAGCTCATTATCAATGAAGAAGCATATAATGTAGAAAACTATGAACAACTAATTGAAAAAGTAGAAGATATCATTAGATAACAAGTGGATTACTTGATAATTCTATATATGATATGCGATAATATTGAACATTGATAAAGGTAGGTGATTTGCCATTATGGACGATGGTGGTAGTTTATCGTCGGTGATTATTATAGTTATATTAATTATTGGAGCTTTTTACTTTGCGATATGTGAAACAGCATTTGCGTCTGTTTCAAGAACTCGTTTAAAAGTGATGGCAGATAAAGGAAATACAAGCGCAAAGCGTGCTTTGGTTATAACAGATAACTTTGAACGTGCAATCACAACGATACTGATTTGTACGAATATCATTCATATATTAGCAGCCTCAATTGTTACAGTGAATGTAACGAGGATTTGGGGCGTTTCAGCAGTTACTTTATCCACAATTATTTTTACATTGATCATATTCTTTTTTGGCGAAATGTTGCCAAAATCTATTGGAAGAAAATATAGTGAAAAGTTTTCGTTGGCGACATCAGGAATACTTTCTTTCTTCATGACAATTCTTAAACCATTTGCGGTTGCTTTAGCGTGGCTAGGAAATGCAGTTGCGAAAATGTCAAAGGGAGATAATGAAGTATCTGTTACGGAAGATGAATTGTATGACATCATTGAAGATATGACAGAAGCAGGAACTTTGGATGAAGATCAAGGCGAACTGATTTCTTCTGCGTTACAATTCCAAGATGTTACAGTCGAAAGCATTCTGACAAGTAGGGTGGATATCGTTTCTATTGATGTGGATAGCACACCTGAAGAAATAATAGAAACAATAAAAAATGGAAATCACTCAAGACTTCCTGTATATGAGAATACAATAGATAAAATTATTGGTATATTACAAATTCGAAAATATATCAAAGCTTATTTAAAGAAAGAAAACGTGGCAGACATTCGTTCATTTTTAGATGCGCCAATTTTTGTGCATCAATCTGCGAAAATCGATGATGTATTAGAGACGATGCAAAAAGAAAAAGCTAATGTTGCGGTTGTAACAGATAACTATGGTGGGACTCTAGGAATTGTTACAGTAGAGGATATATTAGAAGAGTTAGTTGGCGAAATTTGGGATGAAGATGACTATGTGCAAGAATCGATAATCCAAATTACAGATTCACTATATTCAATCGATGCAACGGAGCCTATTCTAACAGTATTAGATGTATTGGATATCGATTACAATGATGAAGTAAAAGAAGAATATGAAAACAAAATCATGAGTGAACTAGCTTTTGAAAACTTCACTGAAATTCCAGAAGAAGGAGACTCTTTTAGATTCTTAAATACTTTAATTACAGTACAAATGATGAAAGAGAATCGCATCTTAAGACTGAAATTAAAGAAATTAGATGAAAAGGAGGAAGAAGCATGAACACATTTGTGACAATAATAATCATTTCAATTATTGTATGTATTGTTTTCTCGGCATTTTTCTCTGCTAGTGAAATGAGTTTCTCTTCATGCAATAAAATTCGTTTAGAAAACGCAAAAGAAGAAGGCAATGATTCTGCACGGGTTGCAGTAAGCATGGCAGAAAAATTTGATGATGTATTATCCACAATTCTAGTTGGTAATAACTTGGTGAATATTGCTGCTTCTTCATTAGGATCCATATTAGTGATTACTTTAATTGGTGAAAAATACACATGGATTTCCACTGTTGTATTAACGATACTTGTAATTATCTTTGGTGAAACAATCCCAAAGATTACCGCAAAGAAAAATGCCACAAGATTTGCGCTCGCTTTCGCAAAGCCGTTGCGTTTCTTGATGACAATCTTCAAACCGGTTACATGGGTTGTTGTAAAGATTGTTGAATTGATAACGGGACATATGAAGGGCGAGGAAATCGATGATGAAGATGCAGCGGTGGAAGAGTTACACTCAATAATCGAAACGGCTGAAGATGAAGAAGTGTTGGATGAAGATTCTTCAGAGCTCGTTAGTGCAGCGATTGATTTCGCAGATATATCTGTTTCAGAAGTCATGACCGCAAGAGTAGACATTATCGCAATTGATTGCGATGCAACAACAGAAGAAATTATGGAAACGATTGAGAACTCTAGTTTCTCAAGACTACCAGTATATGAAGATAGTATTGATAATATTATTGGTATCTTATCTTTAAATCATTTCTTAAAAGCCGCACTGGATCAAAAAGAAGTAGATATCAAATCATTATTGATGCAACCTTACTTCGTATATAAAACAATGAAGCTTCCAAATGTATTAGAAATGTTAAGAGATTCTCAACAACATCTAGCGATTGTTACAGATGAATATGGTGGAACATTAGGTGTGGTAACGATGGAAGATGTTTTAGAAGAAATTGTAGGTGAAATTTGGGATGAAACAGATGTTGTTGAAACAGAAGTCTTAGAAGTAAGAAAAGGTGTCTACCAAATTGATGGAGATACACCAATTACGGATTTAATGGATTTGTTAGGATATGATGAATTGTCATTTGATTTTGAAAGTGAGACAGTTGGTGGATGGTGTATTGAAATGCTAGAAGAGTTCCCACATGTAAACCAAACATTTGTTTATGAGAAAATTGAAGTAACGATTTTGGCAGTGGATGAAAGAAGAGTTATGAAAGTTCTCTTAAAAGTTTTAGATGAAGAAGAAAAGGAATCGTAAAAGCATACGATTTCTTTTTCCATTTGGTAGAATGAATATATGAGTAAGTTAATTGTATTAGCAAGTGATAATCATTATGACTATGCCGCAATGGAATATATCAAAAATACACATCAAAATGCGGATTATTATTTTCACTGTGGTGATTCAGAACTCAGTGATAAAGAGTTAGAAGGATGGTATGTTGTAAGTGGAAATAATGATTATTTTGCGACACTTCCGGATGAGTTAGTTATAGAGGTAGAAGGGCTACGTTTTTTACTTGTGCATGGAAATAGAGATAAAGTGAATATTGATAATCATAAGACTTTAATTGAGCATGCAAAAAGATGCAACTGCCAAGTAGCTTGTTTTGGACATACACATCGTGTTTTCGATATGGAAAAAGATGGCATTCGATTATTAAATCCAGGTTCAACAACATTTCCTCGTGATGGCGTAATTGGAAAATATATGTTGTTATATGTCGATGGAAATGAAATAGAAGTTGAAATCAAAGATATTCCGAAAGAGATTTATCGATGAATAAAAGTAATCAAGCATATCTAGAAGTATTATGTGGTGGACTTGAGACAAAAGATGTTGAAATGCTCAATCACTACGTACAACAACTAGAAGAAAGAATTGATATTCCACGTGTGCAAAAAAATGAAATGGTGCATGATTTTTTACGTGCGATTGCATATTACTTAGATCATAACTATTCCACTTCAGAAATCATACAGCGTCTAGATTTAAAAAACCTAGGTGAATATTATCGCAACATTCACGAAACATGTTACATGATTGATAATGCTGGAGTTATTTATCCACTTGGTTTAAGAAACGGGCAAATGCAGATGTTTCGCTTATCCATTACCTTAAAAGAGGATATCGTTCCAGAATTACTTCAAATCGCAGTGAATTTCACAATGAAAAGATTTCCGACATTTGCGGCTGCAGTAAAAGGTGGAGTGTTCTGGCCATATTTAGAAACGAATCATGGCATTATCAAAGTAGAAGAAGAAACAGATATTCCATGTAAACCAATTTCAATTGTATTACGTACATCTCGCTCCCTACGTATTCTTTATTATAAAAAGAGAATTAGTATTGAAATATTCCATGTTGTGACGGATGGTACAGGTGGAATGGTATTTCTAAAGACTCTTACAAATGAATATTTAAGACTTCTAAAGAATGTCAGTGCATGTGGGGAAGGAATATTAGATATTAATGAAGAAGTAAATAAAGAAGAAGTGAAGAATTGTTTTGATGATGCAGAAAGTAATAAAGATATCTCAATGATGATGGGAGAAAAATCATTACAACTAAAAGGCAAAATCACAACTATAAAACCAAGTAGAATATTTCATTATGAAATGCCACTAGAACAATTAAAAGAAGTTTCTAAAAAATATAATAGTACGATTAGTGCATATATATTGGCTTTGATGTTTATTGCAAGCAAACGTGCCATTGATAAAACAAGTGGCGTTTTCCGCATCCAAGTTCCAATCAATATGCGTCAATTCAATCAATCAAAAACATTGCGTAATTATTCGATGTATTT
>CACXEN010000154.1 GCA_902766675.1 uncultured Erysipelotrichaceae bacterium | reverse complement strand
ATTATCTAATGCAAAGTTATTAATAAATGTGATGTTATTTGCGACTGTTTGTTTGTCGTAGTCCATAAATTGTTGGATGAGACGATGATCTTTTGCGAAATATACATCATTATTAGAAATAGCACCTGTATCTCTTAAGAAATTTGATTTGATTCCAATCCAAGTATCTCTTGCGATGAATTGATCAGAGAAATAATTTTCAAATTCTGTATCATAATCACCAAATAATATATTTTGAATAGAACTATTTGGCTTTGCGGCAAGAGGACGATTTTCATTATCAGAGAATGTTTTATCTTCTGCGAATAAATTGAAAATACTCATCCCAAAAATAAACGCAATAAAGATTACGATGCTGATGAGGTTGATCAAGTTTTCTTTTTGAATTCTCTTTTCTTTCATACTTCTCCTAGAATCTAAAATATAAGAATGGATTATATGATGCATCTACGATAAATGCAGTGCATATAATCAAAGCCAATAATATAAGTAGTGGATGTACCACTTTGAATTCTTTTTTATTGAAAATGTTATATTTACTTTTCGCTATTGGTGTACAAGCAAGCACACTAACAACGAATAATACAAAATTATTTCTAATAATATATAGTGTGATATCATTCGCAAATATTTTACTAGAGCCAAACATCAAGCCTAGATAATGTAAACCTTTTGAAAAATCAGTGAAGGCAAATAATACCCAAGCGAAAAGCACAATCAATAGAGTATATACATGTGATATCCAAGTAGGTGCTTTTTCTAATCGGGATAATAAGAATTGTTTTTCAATAATTAATACCACGCCATAGAATACACCCCAGAATAAGAAATTCCATGATGCACCATGCCAAAAGCCAGTTAATAGCCATACAATCATGATGTTACAGATTTGTCTTGTGAATCCTTTGCGATTACCACCAAGAGGAATATATACATAATCTCTAAACCAATAGGATAAAGACATATGCCATCTACGCCAGAAGTCAGTGATACTTTTTGCGATATATGGGTAATTGAAATTTTCTAAGAAGGTAAAGCCTAACATTTTACCTAAGCCAATTGCCATATCGGAATATCCACTAAAATCAAAATAGATTTGAAATGCATAACAGATGATTCCTAGCCAAGCAGTAAGAATGGAATTTCTTGCGTCACTTAATGCAGTGACCATCTCCCATATTTGACCACAATTATTTGCGAGTAATACTTTTTTACCTAAGCCAATCATAAAGCGCTCTATACCTGCATAGAATAGTGGGGCATCGATTGTACGACTCTTTAATTCTTTTGCGATATCTTTATAGCGAACAATTGGTCCAGCAATTAATTGTGGAAACATTGTGACATAGGCACCAAAATAGATGACTGATTTTTGTGGGTCTGTATCAAAGCGATATATATCAATTGGATAAGACATTGCCTGGAATGTATAGAAACTAATTCCAATTGGTAAACCTAAACCAAGTGGTTTGATAAAGGAAATACCAATCGCATTTAAATTGGAAACGAAGAAGTCATAATATTTGAAAAAGCCAAGTAATAATAAATTAAATACAACACAATAAACTAAATATTTCTTGGCTTGCGATTTATCATTTATTCTATATTTCCCAATATAATTTCCAAAGATCCAGTTTACGAAAATAGAGAAAACCATCATTAATACATAAATAGGTTCTCCCCAACCATAAAAGAAAAGACTAACGAGTAGTAAGACAAAGTTCCTATATCGCATAGGGACAATGAAATAAACCGCTAGCACGATTGGTAAATATGCGAATAAAAATGTTAAGCTACTAAATACCATATCATCCTTATTAAATACCAAATTATTATATCAATCTCAACCATGAAAAAATAGTCTGATTCTTTCTGAAAGTTTATGAAAAGAAAATGAAATCATTTTCGAGAAAAAACATTTCGAAAAGGTTGTAAAAAAAACTTATTCTAATTACAATAACGATAGAGAAAACTAAGGAGGAAAAGATATAATGAACAAGTTATTTAAGTCTTCTCTCGCAGCTCTACTTGCGCTAACTTTAGTTGCATGTAGTAGTGGAAACACTGGCAGCGACACAGAAACAGGAACAGAAACAGAGACAGAAACAGAAACAGAAACATCTGATATGAAAGTTGCAATGGTTACTGACTATGGTGACATCACAGACCAATCATTCAACCAAACAACTTATGAAGCATGTAAGAAATTTGCTGAAGGCAATGGCGTTGACTTCACATATAAGAAGCCAGCTTCTGATGCTGACGCTGACCGTGTTTCTTCAATCGAAGAAGCAATTGAAGAAGGTTATAACGTAATCGTTATGCCTGGTTACGCATTCGCTCCTGCAATTCGTGAAGTAGCTTCACTTTATCCAGACACAAAATTCGTTGCACTTGACGTAAGTGAATATGACTTAACTCATGATGGCAATGGCAATGAAGTAGAATTCGATGGATCAAATGTGTATTCTGCAGTTTACCAAGAAGAATTAGCTGGTTACATGGCTGGTTATGCTGCTGTTAAATTAGGTTACAAAAAACTTGGATTCTTAGGCGGTATGGCAGTTCCTGCAGTTCAACGTTATGGACATGGCTTCGTACAAGGTGCTGATGTAGCTGCTGAAGAATTAGGTCTAAGCGATGTTGAAATGAAATATGTATATGGCGGACAATTCTTCGGTGATGCTGATATCACAGCTGCTATGGACACATGGTATGGTGCAGGTACAGAAGTAGTATTCGCTTGTGGTGGTGGTATCTTCTCATCTGCTGCTGAAGCTGCTGCTAAAGTAAATGGTAAAGTTATTGGTGTAGACGTTGACCAAGCTGCTATCATTGATGGTGCATATGGCGAAGGCATGACAGTTACAAGTGCTATGAAAGGTTTAGCACCAACTGTTGATACACTATTAACAGCTATTAAGAATGGTGAATGGGACAACTACAAGAACCAAATCCAAACATTAGGTCTTGTTTCTGATGACCCAGCTCTAAACTATGTTCAACTTCCAACAACAACACAATGGGGCGATGGATTCTCTGAAGCTGATTACAAAACATTAGTAGGCGAATTACATGCAGGCACAAGAAAAGTATCTGATGATACTAGTGCAATCCCTGCAACAAAAGTTGTTAAAGTTGACGACCAAGGAGCAATCAAAGGTTAATAAAAACTTTTGTAAGAATGGAAGAGTTATTTCTCCTCCATTCTTTTTTTTGTATAATAATAGTAAGAATTGTTTTGTAGGAAGGGGAAAAGTTATGACTATGGAAACACCATATGCCATTGAGATGTTAAACATCACAAAACGGTTTCCAGGAATCATCGCCAATGATAATATTACCCTCCAATTAAAGCGTGGAGAGATCCATGCTTTACTGGGTGAAAATGGTGCAGGCAAATCAACATTGATGTCTGTACTGTTTGGTTTATATCAGGCTGAAGAAGGAATCATTAAAAAAGATGGCAAAGAAGTGAAGATCAATGACCCAAATGATGCCAATGACTTAGGCATCGGTATGGTGCATCAACACTTCAAACTAGTACAATGCTTTACGGTACTAGAAAACATCATTCTTGGTGTGGAAACCACAAAGAATGGTATGTTGAAAATGGATGAGGCAAGACAAAAGGTGATGGATCTTTCAGAGAGGTATGGATTACGTGTTGATCCAGATGCAAAGATTGAAGATATCACAGTTGGTATGCAACAAAGAACAGAAATTTT
>CACXEN010000153.1 GCA_902766675.1 uncultured Erysipelotrichaceae bacterium | reverse complement strand
TTCGCAAGCAATGTGAAAATGATAAATGCCACAACTGGAATAATAAATAATAATGAATAACTACCTAAAACCTTACGTTCTAATTTATTCCAACCAGCTTGATTAAAATAATATTTTTCGTCCTTTGTTTGAACGACCACATTTTCTTCCATTAGATTCGCAATCGTATATGCCAAAACCGGTGTTGTTAAGTTGATATTCTTTAAAACGTCATATCCAACAGCGCTTTCTTCATCAAAAGCTTTGGCTTTTTGGAGTGCTTTCATCACCGCTTGGCCACTTGTTTGACGACCACTTACTCTTTTCTTGCTTTCACTCATTATTTCTTCCCTTTATTCTTTTTCATTGCTTTTACTTCTTTATGCTTGTCATGTAGTGCTTTACCACACTTTTCAGGCATAGAATATTTCTTATTGTTTGTGCATAGCACATCTACTAGTGTTAATACCAATCTTCTTTTTGGATTCATTGATAAAACACTTTGATAACGAACGATATCCCCTTCATATTGGAAACCATCATCCGCAATTAAAATTCTTCTCTTTGTGATATTTAATATGATTTGACCAAATAATATGATTGCAACCACACCAAATGCCAAACGAAACCAAGGGGCTTGTTCAATACTAGGATCTAGTGTAATAGCTGTATATATACAATACAAAACACCAATCGCTTCTAAAACGACCCAAACAATATAATTTTGTACTTCTTCATATTCTTCTGGTTTATGTTTTTCTTTGAATGCTTTGCGTGCTTTTTCATTTTCTACCAATAATTTCAAAGATTGATATAAATAATAAGCCGCATATGCCACAAAGCCAATTACGCATACGTAATAAAACCAAATTGAATCATAAATACTTGCTAACATAATCTAAAACACCATGTACTATTCTAACACTTTTGCGAATGTCTTTGTAATTAATTGTGGTCTTGTGATTGCACTACCTACAACTGCACTAAATACACCGCATTCATATACCTTCTTTAAATCTTCTGGTGTATTGATTTTTCCTTCCGCAATAACAGGTGTATGTAATTCATTGACACACTTTGTTAGAAGTGGAAAATTAGGTCCTTCATATTTTGTGGAATAAGATGTATATCCACATAATGTTGTTGAAACGATATCAAAACCAATTTCTTCCGCATATTTACATTCTTCAAACGTTGAACAATCTGCCATTGCCAAACGACCACCATCATGAATTAATTTCACAAGATCTTCTAGCTTTTCATCATTTGGACGCTTTCTATTTGTAGCATCTAGCGCTATAATCTCACATCTTGTTGTGAGTAATTCCTCAATTTCTTTTTTTGTTGGTGTGATATAGATTTCACTATCCTCATAATTTCTTTTAATGATGCCAATGATTGGTAAATCTACAACACTTGCGATTTCATTAATATCATCTACAGATTGTGCACGTATGCCACTAGCGCCACCTTCTTTTGCAGCTTTTGCCATACGTCCCATAATAAAACTTGAGTGGAGTGGCTCATCTGGCAATGCCTGACAAGACACAATGAGTTTCCCCTTTAATTGATCTAAAACCATATTTCTATACCCCTATACATGCTATTTTATCAAAATTTCTTATATATAGAACACTTCAATTGACAACAGAATATTTATCTAGTTTAATTAATATCGTCTTTTATCAAGAATGAGGCTAGAGAGTTAGCTCTTTGATCCTCATACCAACCTACATAGGCAAGGTGGTACAGCTAACATCGATAAAGAAAGAGTTAAATAAATCTCTTTCTAAATCTTGAAAAGACAAGAAAGGAAGAGATTTTTATTATGGAAAACTATTTATTTACATCGGAATCTGTCACAAGTGGTCACCCTGATAAAATATGTGATTTGATCGCAGATTCCATTCTTGATGAAGCTTTACGTCAAGATAAAAATGCCCACATGGCAGTTGAGGCAACAATTAAAGATGACTTAATCTTCGTTTATGGAGAAGCAGGCACAAATGCCAAAATTGATTATGAGGCAATTGCGAAAAATGTATTAAAAGAAATTGGTTATACAGAGGATTATCAAGTAATTACCAAAATTTCTAAACAATCTGCAGAGATTAATCAAGCAGTAGATAATGAAGAACTTGGGGCTGGTGATCAAGGTATCATCTTTGGATTTGCGAATAATGAATCTAAATCATTTATGCCATTTGCGATAGATCAAGCGCACTTACTCGCAAAAAAATTAGAACAAGTTAGAAAACAAGATAAAAGATTATTACCAGATGGTAAAACCCAAGTCACAATCGAGTATGAAAATGGAAAAGTAAAACGTGTAGATACAGTTGTCGTATCTAGCCAACATACAAAAGATATTACCCAAGAAGAATTAAGAGAACTCATCATGGAAAAAGTGATTCTAGAAGTCATTGATCCAAAACTACTTGATGAAAACACAAAATATCTCATCAATCCTTCTGGCTCATTTATCGTAGGTGGTAGCTTTGGAGATTCTGGCACAACTGGAAGAAAGATTGTGGTTGACTCTTATGGCGGATATGCCCCAATTGGTGGTGGTTGTTTCTCTAGTAAAGATCCTACTAAAGTAGATCGCTCTGCCGCATATTATGCTAGATATGTATGTCGTAATGTAGTTGCCAATGGTTTAGCTTCTAAATGCCAACTTCAATTAAGTTATGCAATTGGTAAACCAAAACCTGTATCTGTGTATATCCAATCTTTTGGTACCAGCAAATACAGTGATAAAGAATTATTAGAAATCATCAATAAAAACTTTGATTTCTCAGTTGGAAATATCATTCGTGAATTAGATTTAAGACAACCTATTTATACTCAAACAACTAACTATGGCCACTTTGGAAAACCATATTTGCCATGGGAAAAACTCAAAGAGATTAAACGATAAGTAAAGCAGGATTGTATATACAATCCTGTTTTCATTTGATTTATTTTTTCATTACTGCATGACATCTTGGGCATAAGCCATCTTCATCTGCTTCAAGTGAATAATTCCAACATCTTGGACATTTTACACCTTCTGCTTTTGTGACACGCACACTACCCTCACCTGCATTAAATGTCGCATTGGATACGATGAGCCATTGAGCAACTTCACCTTTTAATGTGCCTTCTAATAATTCTCTATCTGCATCGCTTACTAATAATTCAACTGATGCTTCTTGGTTAGAATTAATTTCTTTTTCTGCACGCTTATCTTCTAATGCTTTCATCGCTAGGGAGCGGATATCTAGAAGCTTCGCAAACTTCTCTTTTAACACTTCCGCGTTTTCATATTCTTTAACTTTTGGATAACTTGTATAGTGCACACTTTCTTTTTCATCATTTGAGAAATGTGTCCAAACTTCTTCACATGTATATACCAAGAATGGAGCCCATAATTTTACTAATGCGTCTAGACATAGCCAATATACAGATTGTACTTGTCTTCTTCTTAGAGAATCTTTCGCTTCACAATACAAGATATCTTTTGTGAAATCACAATAGTAAGAAGATAACTCATTTACCATAAAGTTCATCAATGTCTTATTGGCATCTAAGTAGTCATACTTTAATACATCTTCTCTTACTGTTTTTATAACATCATTTAGTTTTACAACGATATATTGATCGACTTCTTCTAAATTCTCATAAGCGATCATATCTTTCTTACAATCAAAATCATCCGCAGAAATATTTCCTAATAAGAATCTGAATGTATTACGTATTTTACGATATTGATCACTTACTTGTTTTAGATTGGAATCACCAATTCTCATATCTTGTGTGAAATCACTAGATGCAGCCCAAAGACGTAAGATATCTGCACCATATTGATTAATGATATCAATTGGGTCAACCACATTACCTACTGATTTATGCATTGCTTCACCTTTTGAATCACATACATAACCATGAGATAAAACTGATTTATATGGTGCTACACCATTGGTTGCGACAGATACACTTAAGCTTGAATTAAACCAACCACGATATTGGTCACTACCTTCAAAGTAGATATCGCATGGATAAGAATAACCACGTGCTACTAATTCATTCCAGCTAGATCCAGAGTCAAACCAAACATCCATGATGTCACTTTCTTTTGTGAAAGCACCATTTGGAGATTTTTCATTTGTATATCCTTCTGGCAATAAGTCTTTTGCGTCTCTTTCAAACCAGACATTAGATCCATATTCATCAAATAGTTCTGCGATATGTTCGAATACTTCTTCTTCAATGATTGGTGATTTATCTTCATTGTAGATAATTGGGATTGGTACACCCCATAATCTTTGTCTTGAAATACACCAATCTTTTCTATCTTTAATCATATTGGAAAGGCGTACTTCACCAAATGAATTCCACCATTTCACATTTTTAATAGCGTCTAATAGAAGTGGTTTAATCTTTTCAATAGATGCGAACCATTGGGTTGTTGCTCTAAAGATAACTGGTTTCTTTAAACGATCATCATGTGGATATGAGTGAGTCACCCATTCCAATTTTAATAATGATCCTAAACTATCTAGTTTTACAGTGATATCTTTATTGGCATC
>CACXEN010000152.1 GCA_902766675.1 uncultured Erysipelotrichaceae bacterium | reverse complement strand
TATCGCTATCGAACAAGGAACACGTTTCTCTATTCGTGAAGGTGGTAGAACAGTAGGTTCTGGTAATATCACAGAAATCATTAAGTAATTGATACTTATAACATTTAAAAAGATGGTTTATCTTGCGATGAATCATCTTTTTTATTTGTAGGGTAAGTAGTTTATCAAAATGAAATAATCGTAATATAATAGAAGCACTATGAAAAATAAGAATTTATTATATTTATTGATGGGAATTGTAATCGGACTTGTGCTTGGTTTAATGATTGGTAAATCATTTGCGAAGCCAACAGGTGTAAATGAAGTGGCTTATGAAACAACTGAGCCAACTGCATTACCTAGTGAAGAACCTACAGCAACGCCAATTCCAGAAGCCACTGAAGAGCCAAGTGAGGCGGTAATTGATGAGCATGGCACATATGACTCAAAAGAAGATGTAGCTTTATATATTCATACATACAATCGTTTACCTGATAACTACATGACAAAAAAGGAAGCTCGTAAATACGGTTGGGAAGGTGGCGCACTGCATCTAGTTGTGGATGGAATGTGCATTGGTGGAGATGTGTTCACCAATTATGAAGAGGTGCTACCAGAAATTGATGGTACATATTATGAATGTGATATTGATACATTAACGAAGAAAAAACGTGGTGCGAAAAGAATAGTGTTCTCGGATGAGGGAGACATATATTATACAAGTGATCACTATGAGACATTTGAAAAGTTATATGGAGCAGATGATGATTAAGAAAGTATATTTAGAAACAAATAGATTATTCACAAAAGAAGATATGAGTGATTACTTTGAAGAAGTATTTTCTTTTCCTGATTATTTTGGACGTAATTTAGATGCCGCATATGACTGTTTATCAGAAGTGGAAGAAGATACGAATATTTATATCGATCGAGAAGGTTTGATTGAAATAGCTAGTGATGAATATGCATATAAAGTATTGCGTATGTTAGTGGATGTATGTCAAAGTAATCCACATTTAAGACTTAAATTAAGAAAGAAAATAGTAGATGAACAATAAAAAAAGAAGATATGCGTTTGAAGTGGGTTATGAATTATTGAAAAACGCAAAGACAAAAGAGGAAATAGAAGCGAAGAAGTCATATATAGCGCGTTTAATAGCTTGGGCTATCTTACTGGTTATATATGTATTGATCACAACGATACCTAGTTTAAGGAATTTAATTCATTCAGGTAATGATACTGTAGTTCTTATCAAATTATTGGTACCAGTTGTATTACTAAGTGCAATAGAAGTATCTACATATGGAAAACCATGGCATGCATATTTAGAAAGTCATAGAATAAAAAAATGAGTCAAAGTGAAGATAGAAAACTGACAAAGGGTGAAGAAAAGCGCCTAACAATATTCAATGAGAAGAAAGCGCAATTAATTCAAGAAGGATATACACAAAAAGATTTGACAGCTGGCTTAGTTGAAGCGAATGTTAAAGGATCGCTATATGGTGTTATAGCCGCAATACCATTTGTGGTTCTATATTTTGTGTTTCTTCCAAAATTCGAATTTATTGTGGATGATGCGTATTTCCGAAAATATCTGATTTTTGTGGGGATGATGTTTGCGTGTATCGTTATACATGAATTAATTCATGGTGTGACATGGAGCTTCTTTTCCAAAAATGGATTTAAAGATATCGCATTTGGAATTATTTGGAAATCATTAAATCCATACTGTGCATGTAAAGAAGCGCTTAGTTTAAAAGGATATTTTATAGGTTTATTGATGCCGTGTGTTATTTTGGGCATTATTCCTTCAATTATTTCAATTTTTACCCATAATGGTTGGCTTATGGCGTTAAGCGCAATTATGATAGCTGGCGCAGGTGGTGATTTATTAATAGGCAAGATGATTTTAGATAATAAAACAGACAAAGAAACATTATATTTAGATCATCCTACAAAAATTGGCTTAGCTACATTTGAAAAATAGGATATTTAAGTAATTTAGAGGCATTCGCCTCTTTTTTTTGATCTGTTAGATTATTTCTAATCTCAGTTTTGGTCTACATTCTCTATAATGTGGATTATTTGCTATCACTATTTCTTAGCCTTCTTGTGGTCTTTTTCATATGATTTTGAGTATTTAGAGAGAATAAATGGAGAAAATTCCAATTTTTTAAGAAAATGGATGAAAAAATAATGCATTGTGTTAAAAATTTGATGATTCTAGTCTAAAAAATACCCGAAAAAGAATAGTTGGAAGTCCTCTTAAATTTGGGGTGAAAATATTAAAAAAAGTGCTTGCAATGGGCTTTTTTGAGTGATACTATATTGAAGCACTCGCGTAGACGTGGGAGGTTGCCGGCACGCCGAAAGACGTTGTCATGGCGTGATAACCGGGGAATTTCCACCGAGCGATCCCATAAGGGAGTGAATATAAGGAGGAAAAATTCATGGCAAAAAACGCAGTAAGAATTCGTTTGAAGGCTTACGAGAGCAGGAGCTTAGATGCAGCTGCTGAAAAGATTGTTAGCACAGTTGACAATCATGGCGCTAAGAAAATCGTCGGACCTGTTCCTCTGCCTACACAGAGAGAAGTTGTGACAGTATTACGTGCTGTACACAAATATAAAGACTCTCGTGAACAATTTGAAATTCGCACACACAAGAGACTAATTGAAATCATTGGTCCAAGTGCAGAAACAATCGATGCATTAAGTAGATTAGATCTACCTAGTGGTGTTGACATCGAGATTAAGTTGTAAAGAAAGGACCGGGTGAAAACAGATGAAAGGTATATTAGGACGTAAGCTCGGTATGACACAGGTCTTCACAACAGACGGTGCATTAATTCCAGTAACTGTTGTTGAAGTGAAACCTAATGTTGTACTGCAGAAGAAAACACAAGAAACTGATGGCTACGAAGCTGTTCAACTTGGTTACGAAGATGTGAAAGAACAACGCGCAAGTAAACCTGCAATTGGACATGCAAAGAAAGCTAACACAGCTCCAAAGCATTACATTCATGAATTCAAAGCAGATGAAATGCAAAACCTAGAAGTTGGTGCTGAAGTAAAAGCAGATTTATTCAAAGCCGGTGATGTTGTCGATGTACAAGGTACAAGCAAAGGTCATGGTTATACAGGAACAATCAAACGTTACAATGCACATCGTGGACCAGAATCTCATGGTGGTAGTAAGAACGTAAGACACATTGGTTCATTAGCAACAACAGGTCGTAACAATGGCCGAATTGAAAAGAACACACCAATGCCAGGTCAATACGGTAACGTAACAAGAACAATGCAAAACCTAACAATCGTTAAGGTTGATGCTGAAGAAGGCTATATCTTAATTAAAGGTAATGTGCCAGGTCCAAAGAAAGGACTAGTAGTAATTCACACAACTGTTAAAGGTGTAAAAGAAGTTGCTCCAGTTGAACTTATCTCTTATGCAAAAGAAGTAGAAGAGGAAGTAGTTGAAGCAGCTAATGAAGAAGCAACAGTTGAAGAAGTTGTTGAAGAAGTAAAAGAAGCTGCTGAAGAAGCAAGCGAAGAAGAAGGAAAGTAGAGGAGGTTAAACAATGTCCAAGGTTGATGTATACAATCAGGAAGCGAAAGTTGTAAGTTCAGTTGAGCTATCTGACGAAGTATTTGGAATCGAACCAAATCAACAAGCAATCTATGATGCTGTTCTCGTCTACCAAGCTGGCTTAAGACAAGGTACACATTCCACACTTACAAGAGCTTTCGTAAGTGGAACTGGTAAAAAGCCATTCCGTCAAAAGGGTACAGGTCGTGCACGTCAAGGTTCTACACGTGCTACACAATGGAGACACGGTGCTATCGCATTCGGTCCACACCCACGTAAATACAACTTAAAGACAAATCGTAAAGTTAGAAGATTAGCATTACGTTCTGCTTTAAGTGAAAAGAACCAAGAATCAAATTTAACAATCATTGATAACTTAACTTTCGATGAAATTAAAACAAAGAAGGCTGTCGCATTACTCAATGCATTCGGTTTCGAAAGAAAAACATTATTCGTAGCAGATGCATCTGAAGACTTCGACAATGCATATGTATCAATGAGAAATTTACCAAATGCAATGGTAGTTACAGTAAACAGCTTAAATGTATATGACATCGTAAATGCAGATAAAGTTGTATTCACTGAAACTGCAGCTTCCAAAGCAGAGGAGGTATTAGCATAATGAGTGCACGTGATATTATCATTCGCCCAGTTGTAACAGAAAAGTCTATGCGTGAATCAAGTGAAAACAGCAAAATCACATTCATCGTCGCAAAAGACGCAAACAAATCTTCTGTTGCACAAGCGATTAAAGAAATCTATAACGTAAAAGCTGAAAAAGTTAACATCGTAAATGTTCATCCAAAGAAAAAGAGAGTTGGACGTTACGAGGGTAAAACAAACGCATTCAAAAAAGCGATTGTTAAATTCCCAGAAGGTCAAATGATCGACATCTTCGGAAACGGAGAGAACTAATTAAGTATTAACTATCGGAGGAAGACGCTATCTCCGGATAATTTGCGAAAGGAAGGAAAAGTATGGCAATTATTAAGTACAAGCCAACCAGTAATGGTCGCAGAAATATGACAGCACTTAGTAATTCAGCAATTACTAAGAAGCAACCAGAAAAGTCATTACTTGTACCATTAAATAAAAAGGGTGGCAGAAACAATACAGGTCGCATCACAACACGTCATCAAGGCGGAGGTGCGAAACAAAAATATAGAATTATCGACTTCAAGAGAAACAAGGATAACGTTCCAGGTAAAGTTGCTGGTATCGAATACGATCCAAACCGTAATGCAAACATCGCATTGATCAATTATGCAGATGGTGAGAAACGTTATATCTTAGCTCCAGAAGGATTAAAAGTTGGAGACACAGTTCTCTCTGGTGAAGCTGTGGATATCAAAGTTGGTAACGCAATGGAATTAAGAAACATTCCAGATGGTACATTCGTACATAATGTTGAACTAAAGGCTGGTAAGGGCGGACAAATGGCAAGAGCTGCTGGATGTTCTGTTCAAATCCTTGGTTCAGAAGGAAACTTCGTAACATTACGTCTATCTTCTGGTGAAGTAAGACGTGTACACAGCAATTGCCGCGCAACAGTAGGTGTTGTAGGTAATGGTGAATATTCATTAATCAACTGGGGTAAAGCAGGTCGTAACAGACATAGAGGTATTAGACCTACAGTTAGAGGTTCTGCGATGAACCCTGTTGACCACCCACATGGTGGTGGTGAAGGACGTGCGCCAATCGGACGTAAGTCACCAATGACACCTTGGGGTAAGAAAGCTATGGGTGTTAAGACACGTAATACAAAAGCTCACTCAAGCAAATATATCGTACGTAGAAGAAATGGAAAATAGTTGAAAGGAGAGAATGAGTAATGTCAAGAAGTGTTAAAAAAGGTCCATTCTGTGATGATCATCTTTTGAAAAAAGTTGAAGCACTAAATGCGGCTAACAAAAAAGAAATTATCAAGACATGGTCACGCCGTTCAACGATTTTCCCAAGCTTCGTTGAACATACATTCGCTGTTCATAACGGAAAAGATTTCATTCCTGTATATGTAACAGAAGATATGGTTGGTCATAAATTAGGTGAATTCGTGCCTACACGTCGTTTCGGTGGACACGGTGATAGTAAAGGTGATCGTGCAGCTTCACCAGCAGCAATTCCAGCTGGCGGATCTTCTGCACCTGCACCAGCTGCAGCACCAGCGCCTGCAGCAGAGAGTCAAGAAGGTTAAGGAGGAGAATGATATGGATGTAAAAGCAACAGCAAAAACAGTTCGTCATACACCTCGTAAGACACGCTTGGTTCTAGACTTAATTCGTGGTAAGAGCGTAGATGAAGCAAAAGCAATTCTACAATTCACACCAAATCACGTTGCGACTGATGTACTAAAAGTAGTAAAGAGTGCAGCAGCAAATGCAACAAACAACTTCCAATTAGATGAAAGCAGTCTATATGTAAAAGAATGCTTCGCTAATGAAGGAATTACATTAAAGCGCTATATGCCTCGTGCAAAAGGTAGTGCTTCACAAATTTTAAAAAGAACAAGCCACATTACAGTAGTGGTATCGGATGAAAGATAGGGAGGAAGATCAAGAATGGGACAAAAAGTTAGCCCAATAGGCATGCGCGTAGGCGTTATCCGTGACTGGGAATCCAGATGGTACGCAAACAAAGCTGAATATGGTGATCTTCTGAACGAAGACATCAAAATTCGTGAATTCTTAGAAAAGGAATTCAAAGAAGCATATATTTCCAGAATCGAAATCGAAAGAGCTGGAAAGAACGATTGCAAGATCGTTGTTCGCTGCGCTAGACCTGGTGCAATGGTTGGTAAAGACGGCGAAAAAGATAAGATGGCTGAATTAAAGAAAAAGCTATCTAAATTAACAAACGGAAAGAATGTAAAAGTAGACGTAGTAGCAGTTGCGAATCCTGATTTAGACGCAAGACTTGTTGCTAGAAAAATCTGCGAACAACTTGAACAACGTCAATCATTCCGTATTGCACAAAAGAAATCAATTCAATCCACAATGAGAGCTGGCGCTAAAGGTATTAAAACTATGGCAAAGGGTCGTCTAGGTGGAGCAGAAATCGCAAGAAGCGAAGGTTATTCAAGAGGTGTTGTTCCTCTACATACACTACGTAGTGATATCGACTATGCATCTGAAGAAGCTCAAACAACTTATGGAAAATTAGGTGTTAAAGTTTGGATTTGCCGTGGCGAAGTATTGCCAGGACAAATGGTAAAAGAACCTGAAGCTCCAAAGACAGGCAACCGTGATGCACGTCGTGGTAACAGACGTGGCCAAGGTGCAGCAAGAAGAACTCGTCGTCCAGCAAATGCTGAGACAACAGAAACTACAGCACCAAAAGAGGTTGCAGAGGAAGTAAAACCTGTTGAAGCAGCTGAAGTAGAAACTCCAGTTGAAACAACTGCTGCTGAAGGAGGTAACGAATAATGTTAATGCCAAAGAGAACAAAATATAGAAGACCTCATCGTCTAAGTTATGAAGGCCGTGCTAAAGGTGGACGTAGTGTCGCTTTCGGTGAATACGGTATCGTAGCTGATGAGGGCGGATATATCAGCAGCAATCAAATTGAAGCTGCACGTATTGCTATGACACGTTATATGAACCGTGGTGGTAAAGTTTGGATTAAAATTTTCCCACACTTAGCAAGAACAAAGAAACCATTAGAAGTACGTATGGGTTCTGGTAAAGGTGCACCTGACCATTGGGTAGCAGTAGTTCAAAAAGGTAGAGTCCTATTTGAAGTTGCAGGTGTTTCCGAAGAAGTTGCAAGAGAAGCGTTGCGTTTAGCAGCAAATAAACTTTGCGTTAAAACACGTTTCATTAAAAGAGAAAAGGAGGCGTAGATCATGAATGTGAAAGAAATCAGAGATCTAAGTAATGAAGAACTCGAGAGAGAAGTCACATCTTTAAAAGAAGAGTTATATGATTTGCGCTTTGCACAAGCTACAGGTAGCTTGGAAAATCCTGCTCGTATTAAAGATGTAAAGAAAACAATCGCGCGCATCAAAACTGTTATGACAGAACGTGCTAGCGCGCAAGCTGAATAAAGGAGGGCGAGACAATGGCAGAAAGAAATAGTCGTAAAGTGTTACGCGGCACTGTTGTATCTGACAAAATGGATAAAACAATCGTCGTTGAAATCACAACAAAGAGAAGCCATCCTTTATATGGAAGGCAAGTAAAATTCTCATCTAAGTTCAAAGCTCATGATGAGAACAATGAAGCAAAAGTCGGTGACGTAGTAGAAATTATGGAAACTAGACCTCTCAGCAAAGACAAGCATTTCCGTCTTGTAAAGATTGTTGAAGAGGCAGTCATTCTATAGCACTAGGAGGGAGAAGCTATGATTCAAAATGAAAGTAGATTGAATGTTGCGGACAACACTGGTGCAAAAGAAGTACTAGTCATCAGATGCTTAGGCGGCTCACGTCGCAGAAGCGCAAACATCGGTGATATCGTTGTTTGCACAGTGAAGAAAGCAGCACCTAACGGCTCTGTAAAAGAGGGTCAAGTAGTTAAATGTGTTATCGCTAGATCAGTATATGGTGTACGTCGTGAAAACGGTTCTTACATCAAGTTCGATGATAACGCTGCAGTAATTCTAAAAGATGATATGACACCGGTCGGAACACGTATTTTCGGCCCTGTCGCAAGAGAACTCCGTGATAAGGGATTCATGAAAATCGTTTCCCTAGCACCGGAAGTTCTATAGGGAGGTGGCAATATGAAGATCAAAACAGGCGATACAGTTAAGGTCATCAGTGGCCACTACAAAGGAACAGTTGCTGAAGTAAAAGCAGTAAATCCTAAATCAAACAAAGTCATTGTTGAAGGTGTCAACATGATTAAGAAATCTTTAAAACCAACACAACAAAATCCAGAAGGTGGCATTATCGAAAGAGAAGCACCAATTGATGCAAGTAACGTTATGCTTTATGACAAGAAAGCAAAACAAGCTAGCCGTGTTGGCATTAAAGAAGACAGCAAAGGAAATAAAGTCAGATATTATAAGAAATCTGGCGCAGAGATCAAGGAGGGCAAGAAATAATGAATCGTTTATTACAAAAGTATAACGAAACAGTAAAACCATCTTTGATCAAAAAGTTCAACTACACAAGTGAGATGGAAGCACCAAAGGTTGTTAAGGTAGTACTTAACATGGGTGTAGGCGATGCAATCGCTAATCCAAAACTACTTGATGAAGCAGTTGAAGAATTAACACAAATTGCTGGTCAAAAACCAGTTATCACAAAGGCTAAAAAATCTATTGCGAACTTCAAACTTCGTGAAGGTATGCCAATTGGATGTAAAGTTACATTACGTGGAGAAAAGATGTATGACTTCTTAGATAAGTTAATGAACATCTCATTACCACGTGTACGTGACTTCCGTGGTGTAAGCGGAACAGCATTCGATGGTCGTGGTAACTATACACTTGGTGTTAGGGAACAATTAATCTTCCCTGAAATCAATTTTGATAAAGTAAATAAGATTCGTGGTTTAGATGTTGTTATCGTTACAACAGCGAAAACAAATCAAGAAGCGTACGCATTACTCGAAGAATTAGGCATGCCATTTGCTAAGGCAGCACAATAAGAAAGGAGAACAACATGGCAAAAACGAGTCAAAAAGTTAGACAAGCACGTCCAGCAAAGTTCTCCTCACGTGCATACACACGTTGCGAGAGATGTGGACGTCCACATTCAGTATTAAAGAAATATAAAGTTTGTCGTATTTGCTTCAGAGAATTAGCTTACAAAGGCCAAATTCCTGGTGTAAAGAAGGCAAGTTGGTAAAGGAGGGTAGCGAAAGATGAATATGACAGATCCAATTGCTGATATGCTTACAAGAATTCGTAATGGCTATCAAGCGCGCATGGAAACAGTTGATGTCGCTCCTTGCTCAAAGGTTAAAGTTGAAATTGCTAAAATCTTAAAGAGTGAAGGATATATCGATACATATTCTGTTGAAGGCGAAGGTATCGAAAAGAAGATCGTCGTTACTCTAAAATATGGAGCTAACGATGAAAAAGTCGTTAAAGGTATTAAGAGAATCTCTAAACCTGGACTACGTGTTTATACAAAAGGAAATCAAATTCCTAAGGTATTAAATGGTTTAGGTATTGCTATCATTTCTACATCTGAAGGAATGATGACAGATAGAGAAGCAAGACAAAAGCACGTTGGCGGTGAAGTCATCGCTTACGTTTGGTAAGAAGAAAGGAAGATAGAAAATGTCACGTATCGGTAATAAGACGATTACCATTCCATCCGGTGTAGAAGTGAATGTTGCGGATGGTAATGAGGTGACTGTAAAAGGTCCTAAGGGAACACTAACAAAGAAGTTCTCCGATCTAATGAACATTGAGATTGAAGATGGTGTTCTCACAGTCAAACGTTTAAATGAAGAAAAACACACAAAGCAACTTCACGGCACAACACGTGCACTCATCAACGCAATGGTAGTTGGTGTAAATGAAGGTTTCACAAAAGTATTAAAGATTGTAGGTATTGGTTACCGTGCAACACTTGCTGGTAACAAACTAACATTAAATGTTGGTTTCTCTCATCCAGTAGAGTATACAGTACCTGAAGGTGTCAGCGTAGAAGTACCTGATGCAACAACAGTTAAAATCAGTGGAATCGATAAGCAAATTGTTGGCCAATTTGCAGCAGTAGTAAGAGCTGCTAAGAAACCAGAACCTTATGGTGGTAAAGGTGTTCGTTATGAAAATGAACATGTACGTCGTAAGGAAGGTAAGACAGCAGCTGCTAAGGGATAGAAAGGGGATAGCTAACGATGATTAAAAATACGAAGAAAAATGAAGAACGTATTCGTCGTCATAAACGTGTACGTAATGTCGTAAATGGCACTCCTGAATGCCCAAGACTAAATGTGTTCCGTTCTAATGCGCACATCTATGCACAAGTCATTGATGACACAACAGGAAACACATTATGTGCTGCTAGCTCTCTCGAATTAAAACTAGAAAATGGTGGTAATGTAGAGGCGGCTAAAAAAGTTGGTGAAGCAATCGCTAACAAATGTAAAGAAAAGAAAATCGAATCCGTACGCTTCGACCGCGGCGGTTATATCTATCACGGAAGAGTTCAAGCGCTAGCTGATGCAGCTAGAGAAGCTGGACTGAAGTTCTAAGGAAAGGAGAATATATATGTCTGAAAACAAAACAAAACAACGTAGACCAATCAGAAGACAACGTGAAGAAAAAGAGTTTGAAGATGTAGTAGTCTCCATCAACCGTGTCAGCAAAACTGTCAAGGGTGGTCGTAGAATGCGTTTCTCTGCTTTAGTTGTTGTAGGTGACAAAAAAGGTAGAGTAGGCTTCGGACTCGGAAAAGCTGCAGAAGTTCCTGATGCTATTAAAAAAGCAACAGAAGCAGCTACAAAAAATGTATTTAAAGTTAACTTAGTAGAAGAAAACAGAACTGTTCCACATGCTGCTGTAGGTGAACATGGCGCAAGCCAAGTATTCCTAAGCCCAGCTGCTCCAGGTACTGGAGTTATCGCAGGTGGTGCTGTACGTTCTATTCTAGAACTAGCAGGTGTCAGTGATGTATTATCTAAGATTATCGGTTCTCGTACTCCAGTCAATGTAGTATATGCTACATTAGATGCTCTAAAGGGAATGAGAACAGTTAATGAAGTTGCTAAGATTCGCGATAAGAAAGTCGCAGAAATTCGTTAGGAGGTGCACTCATGAAATTAAGTGAAATGACATATACAGAGGGTGCACGTCGCCCTAAGAATCGAGTAGGCCGTGGCCAAGGTTCCGGCAATGGTAAAACAAGCGGACGTGGTCAAAAAGGTCAAAACTCTAGAAGTGGCGGAGGCGTAGCTATCGGATTTGAAGGTGGACAAACTCCATTCTTCAAAAGAATGCCTAAAAGAGGCTTCACAAACTTCAACCGCAAAGAATATGCAGTTGTTAATGTGAAAGATTTAAATAGATTCGATGATGGCGCTGAAGTTGATTATGCAGCTTTAAAGGAAATGGGACTTGTGAAAAAGCACCTAGATGGTGTTAAGATTCTTGGTCAAGGCGAACTTGAAAAGAAACTTACAGTAAAAGCCAATAAATTTTCTAAGTCAGCTGAAAAAGCTATTGTCGATGCAGGCGGAAAAGTAGAGGTGCTGTAATATGTTGCGTACGTTCGCCAGTTTATTCCAGAATAAAGAGACACGTAATCGTATTTTCTTTACACTGGTTATGCTGTTGATCTATCGCATCGGTTCTGCAATTCCAGCTCCAGGAGTGGATTCTGCACTACTTGCTGGACAGATCTCTGATAACTCTATCCTTAGCATGATGAACATGCTAGGTGGTGGTGCTTTAGAAAGACTATCTGTATTTGCGATGGGTGTACATCCATATATTACTGCGAGCATTATCATTCAATTGTTATCCATGGATGTTATTCCAGCTTTATCTGAAATGGCAAAATCTGGACAAACAGGAAGAATGAAGATGGATAAGATAACGCGTTATCTAGCAGTTGTATTAGCGTTCATCCAAGCGGCATCCATTGTCTATGGATTTGATAGACAATACCACATGTTAGAGAATAGCGGTTTATCTGGATATATCTATACTGCAACAATCTTAACTGCAGGAACGATGTTCTTAATTTGGATTGGTGACAGGATTTCTCAAAAGGGAGTCGGAAATGGTTTATCCATTATCATCTTCGCAGGTATTGTGGCTAATTTACCAGCACAGTTCGTACAAGTATGGAACATCTTAGCAGGTGGTACATCACAAGGTGAACTCTTCAATGGTATATTACAATTCGCATTATTCTGCTTGATGTACTTGTTCATTATCGTATTTGTCATCATTATGGAGACTGCGGTAAGAAAAATACCAATTCAATATACAAACAGCACAAATATGAGAGGTGGAGGAGACATCACATATCTTCCATTCAAGATTAATAGCGCAAGTGTTATTCCAGTTATCTTTGCACAAGCAATTATGACTGCACCACAAATTGTTCTAAGCTTCATAAATTATGATGCATATGAAAAGCTAAGTAATTTCTTATCTTTGAGCAAACCAGTTGGGTTAACAATATATGCGGTATTAACAATCCTATTTACATTCTTCTATACTGACTTACAGGTAGATCCAGAAAAAGTTTCTGAGAACCTAAATAAATCAGGTGCTTATATCCCTGGTATTCGTCCAGGTACAGAAACAAAGACTTACCTAAAGAAAGTATTGAACAGAATAACAGTACTTGGAGCGGCTGCACTAGTTATAGTTGCAATCATTCCTTATATACTTCCAATGTTCACACCATTACCACAATCTGTATCAATTGGTGGTACTGGAATTATCATTGTTGTGGGTGTAGCTATGGAAACATATGCGCAATTGAAAGGTCAATTGACGCAAAAGAATTACCAAGGCTTCTTCAAATAAACAAATAGGAGTATAAAATGAATATTCTAATTATGGGGCCTGCAGGAGCAGGTAAAGGCACAATTTCTGAGCGCATCCTCAAAGAGTATGAAATTCCACATATTTCTACAGGCGATATGCTAAGAGAAAATGTGAGAAACAATACTCCATTAGGACAAGAAGCAAAAGGCTATATGGAAGCCGGCAAGCTTGTTCCTGATGATGTCATTAATGCAATGGTTGAGGATAGGCTACAACAACCAGATTGCCAAAAAGGATATTTATTGGATGGATTCCCACGTACATTAGTACAAGCGGAAGCATTTACAGAAATAGCTGAAAAGATTGGCAAACCGGTTGAATGTGTTATCGCGTTAGATGTAGACTTTGAAGTTCTAGTTGATAGAATTACAGGTCGTCGTATTTGTTCGAAATGTGGAGCTATTTACCATATTCCAAATCATGTACCACAAGTTGAAGGTGTATGTGATGAATGTGGTGGCGAAGTTGTTCAAAGAAAAGATGATACAGTTGAACAATTAAAAGTTCGCATGGAAGAATACGAAAACAATACAAAGCCAGTAATCGACTACTTCGAAAAGCTCGGTGTTGTAAAAACATTCGATGCTGCTAGACCTAGCGATGAAGTATTCGGAGATGTGAAATCTACATTGGCTCAATTTGAATAAAGAATGAATTAGGGAAGAGATAACTTCTCTTCCCTGATCAATCGGAAAGAGAGAATGAATGGGAAAACAAGACGTCATTGAAATTGAAGGTATTATAGAAGAAACATTACCTAATGCCAATTTCAAGGTGAAACTTCAAAATGGTCATGAGATCCGTGCTCACGTTGCTGGTAAAATCCGTATGAATTACATTCGCATTTTACCGGGAGATAGGGTCACTGTAGAAATTTCACCATATGACTTAACACGTGGGCGAATTACCTACAGACATAAGTAGATAAAGAGTAAAGAAAAATTGTCAGGAGGCAAAATTATGAAAGTAAGACCATCTGTAAAACCAATTTGTGATAAGTGCAGAGTGATTAAGCGCAGAGGAGTAGTTATGGTAATCTGCCAAAATCCAAAGCATAAACAAAGACAAGGTTAATTAAGGGAGGAAAAAAGATATGCCACGTTTTGCTGGTGTGGATATTCCTCGTAATAAAACGATCGGAATATCACTCACATATATTTATGGAATCGGTAGAACAACTGCAAAACAAATTCTTGCAGCTTGTAATATTGACGAGAATACGCGTACAACAGATTTGACAGACGAACAAGAAACTGCAATTCGTAATCAAATCGATGCGATTAAAACAGAAGGTGATCTTCGTCGTGAAAGAGCACTGGATATTAAGCGTTTGATGGAAATTAATAGTTACCGTGGATCACGCCATAGAAAGAGCTTACCGGTTCATGGACAACGTACTCGTACAAACGCACGTACTAGAAAAGGTCCGCGTCGTACTGTCGCGAACAAGAAGAAGTAATAGGAGGGTGTTATGGCAGCAAATAAAGGAAAAAAAGGCACTTCAAGAAAAAGAAGAGTCAAGAAGAATATAGCCAAAGGCATTGCTCATATTCATTCAACATTTAACAACACAATTGTTACTATTTCAGATGAAGCAGGTAACGTTATCTCTTGGAGTTCTGCTGGAGCATTAGGCTACAGAGGTTCTCGTAAATCTACACCATATGTTGCACAATTAACTGCTGAAGCAGCAGCGAAAGCAGCTGTACAACATGGTATGAAAACAGTAGAAGTAAATGTAAAAGGACCAGGCGCAGGCCGTGAGGCTGCAGTACGTTCTTTACAAACTGCTGGTTTAGAGATTACAGCAATCAATGATGTAACACCAATTCCACACAATGGTTGTCGTCCACCAAAGAGACCACGTGGATAAGAAAGAATAGGAGGATTGTTGCATGCAAAAATTTGAACGCGCCGATTTTGAAGTAGAAGAATATGTAGAATCTGAGAATTACGGTAAATTTGTTCTATCTCCTCTAGAGAGAGGTTTTGGTACAACGATCGGTAATGCATTACGTAGAGTATTATTATCTTCTTTACCAGGAGCAGCAGTATTCTCTATCAAAGTTGATGGAGTATACCATGAATTCACATCTATTCCTGGCGTAAGAGAAGATGTGTCTATGATTATTCTTCAATTGAAAAAATTAATTATGACAATTGAAGATGATGAAGTATATACATTACAGATTTCCGCAAAAGGACCTGGAACTGTTACAGCTGGTGATATTATTTGCCCAGCTCAAGTTGAAATTCTAAATAAAGACTTAGAGATTGCTCATCTTGAAAAAGGTGTATCTCTAGAAATGGAATTGAAGGCTAAAAACGGACGTGGTTATGTAAGTTCTGATGTGAACAAACAACTTAACCAAGGAAGTTCTCAAGGTATTGGAACTGTATTTACAGATTCAATTTATACACCAATTGAAAAGGTTGCTTGGCATACAGATCCTGCACGTGTAGGTGAAGATGTTAAATACGATAGCTTAACAATGGAAATCTGGACAAATGGTTCAGTGAATCCACAAAAAGCATTATCAATGGCAGCTAAAATCTTAAATGACCACTTGAATATTATTTCTGAATTAAATGATGAAGTAGTAACAATGGAAGATGTCATTAAAGAAGGTGGCCAAGAACAAGTTAACAAAGGACAACAAATGATGATTGAAGATCTCGATCTATCTGTACGTTCTTACAATTGTTTGAAACGCGCAGGCATTCAAACTGTTGAAGAGTTAACACAAAAGACTGAGGACGAAATGATGCGTGTTCGTAACCTTGGTAAGAAATCACTAAAAGAAGTAAAAGAAAAGCTCATTGAGCTAGGACTTGGATTCAAGTCATTTGACTAAAGGAGGAGTTGTTTATGTGGAATCGTAAATTTGGTAGAACAGCAGATCACCGTAAAGCGATGTTAAGAAACATGGCAACATCTGTAATCCTTTACGGTAAAGTTGAAACGACCGAAGCAAAAGCTAAAGACATGCGTTCAGTCGTAGATGAACTCATTACACTTGGTAAAAAGGGAGATCTAGCGGCACGTAGAAGAGCAGCTGCTTACATCCGTGATGTAGTAGCTGATGAAGAAACAGGAAAAACAGTTTTACAAAAACTATTTGATGAAGTCGCTCCAAAATATCAAGACCGTAATGGTGGCTACACACGTGTAGTAAAGACAGGTGTACGTCGTGGTGATGCAGCACCTATGGCTTACATTGAATTAGT
>CACXEN010000151.1 GCA_902766675.1 uncultured Erysipelotrichaceae bacterium | reverse complement strand
TACTTAATGATTTCTGTGATATTACCAGAACCTACTGTTCTACCACCTTCACGAATAGAGAAACGTGTTCCTTGTTCGATAGCGATAGGAGCTAGTAGTTCAACTTCCATATCTACGTTATCACCAGGCATACACATATCTGTGCCTTCTGGTAATTGGATAACACCAGTTACGTCTGTTGTACGGAAGTAGAATTGTGGACGGTAGTTAGATACGAATGGTGTATGACGTCCGCCTTCTTCCTTTGTTAGTACGTAAACTTGTGCTTTGAAGTTTGTGTGTGGTGTAACAGAACCTGGTTTAGCTAATACTTGTCCACGTTCGATTTCATCACGGTTAACACCACGAAGTAGAGCACCGATGTTATCACCTGCTTGAGCAAATTCAAGTAGTTTACGGAACATTTCGATACCTGTAACAACAGTTTTCTTTGTTTCTTTGATACCAACGATTTCAACTTCGTCGTTCATGTTCAATTTACCACGTTCTACACGACCTGTAGCAACTGTACCACGACCTGTGATTGTGAATACGTCTTCTACAGCCATTAAGAATGGTTTATCGAATTCATGTGGTGGAGTTGGGATCCATTCATCAACAGCGTCCATTAACTCTTTAATTGCTGGAACCCATTTTTCATCACCTTGTAATGCACCATAAGCAGAACCACGAATTACTGGAGTATTATCACCATCGAATCCGTATTCTGTTAGAAGTTCACGAACTTCCATTTCTACTAAGTCGATTAATTCATCATCGTCAACTTGGTCGCATTTGTTTAAGAATACAACCATCTTAGGTACACCTACTTGACGAGATAATAGGATATGCTCACGTGTTTGTGGCATTGGTCCGTCAGATGCAGCTACTACTAGGATTGCACCGTCCATTTGCGCAGCACCAGTGATCATGTTTTTAACATAGTCAGCGTGTCCTGGGCAGTCTACGTGTGCATAGTGTCTTTTGTTTGTTTGATACTCAACGTGCGCTGTGTTAATAGTGATACCACGCGCCTTTTCTTCTGGAGCACCGTCGATTTTGTCATAAGCTTCGAATACAGCTTTACCATCTTCTGGATGCTCAGCAAGATACTTTGTGATCGCTGCTGTTAAAGTTGTTTTACCATGGTCTACGTGACCGATAGTACCAATGTTAACGTGGTCAAGCGAGCGGTCAAATTGTTCCTTTGCCATAATGTTTTCTCCTCCTGATTTTTGTTTTTTCAGTCTGCTTTCATTTTAGCCGACCTAATACTTAATTGCAATAATTACTTCTCACTTGAAGTGCTATTCTTTTCAACGATTTCTTTAGAAATACTCTTTGGCACTTCATCGTAATGATCCATCTGCATTGTGTAGATTCCACGACCTTGTGTGAAGGAACGTAAGTCGGTTACGTATCCGAACATTTCTGCTAATGGCACAAATGCTTTTACCTTAATCGCATTACCTGTTTCTTCTTGTTCGCGAATTTGTCCACGACGTTTTGTAACGTCACCTAGCACAGCACCTAAGTATTCACTTGGTGCAGTAACATCAACTGCCATGATTGGCTCTAAGATTGCTGGATCACATTTCTTAGCAGCTTCTTTTAGAGCTAAACTAGCCGCAATCTTATAAGCTTGTTCACTTGAGTCGACATCGTGGTAACTACCATCGAATAGGACTGCTTTGATATCTACTACAGGGTATCCTGCAATTAGACCATTGTTGAGGGCTTCTTCAAGTCCTTGTTGTGTTGGACGAATGTATTCCTTAGGAACACTTCCACCAACTGTTGCGTCTTCGAATTCAAATCCCTTACCTGGGTTTGGTGAGAAGCGAATCCATACGTCACCATATTGACCATGTCCACCTGATTGACGTACGAACTTACCTTGTGCTTCTGCTTCTTGACGAATTGTCTCACGGTATGCAACCTGTGGAGCACCAGCACTAGCTTCTACTTTGAATTCTCTCTTCATACGATCCATGATGATGTCAAGTTGTAATTCACCGACACCAGCAATAATCGTTTGTCCGGTTTCTTCATCTGTATAAGTTCTGAATGTTGGATCTTCTTCTGCTAATTTAGCAAGAGCTTCATCCATCTTTTGTGAATCTTGTTTTGTTTTTGGTTCAACAGACATTTGAATAACTGGTTCTGGGAATACCATTGATTCTAATACAATTGGATTATTTTCATCACAGAGTGTGTCACCTGTAGATGTATTCTTTAGACCAACTGCACCAGCAATATCACCAGAATATACTTCTTCAATATCTGCACGGTGGTTAGCATGCATTCTTACTAAGCGTCCAAATCTTTCACGCTTATCTTTAGAAGCGTTTAATACATAGCTTCCTGCACTTGCTTTACCACTGTATACACGGAAATATGTAAGTCTACCTACGAATGGATCAGTCGCAACCTTGAATGCTAATGCACTAAATGGTTCGTCATCACCAGGTTTTCTTTCATCTTCTGTGCCATCTTCTAAGTGTCCTTTAATACTTGGAATATCTGTTGGTGCTGGTAAATAAGCCACAACAGCATCTAGTAATAATTGCACACCTTTGTTCTTATAAGCTGATCCACACATAACTGGGAAGAATTCCGCAGTTAATACGCCAGCACGAATAGCCTTTTTGATTTCATCTACAGTAGGTTCTTCACCTTCTAAGACTTTCATCATGAGCTCTTCATCATAGTCGGCAATAGCCTCTAACATTTTTTGGCGCATTTCTTGTGCTTCAGCAAGATATTGTTCTTCAATTTCACCAACTTGGATATCTGTACCCAAATCGTTTTGATACATTTCTTGCTTCATTTCAACTAAGTCGATAATTCCACGGAATGTACTTTCTGCACCAATTGGCATTTGAATCGCAGCTGCTTTCGCACCTAAACGAGCACCAATTGATTCAACTGACATATTGAAGTCTGCACCTGTTGCATCCATTTTGTTTGAGAATACAATACGAGGTACTTTATATTCAGTTGCTTGTCTCCAAACAGTTTCTGTTTGAGGTTCAACACCTGCTTTGGAGTCTAATACTGTAACTGCTCCGTCCAATACACGTAATGATCTTTCAACTTCAGCTGTAAAGTCTACGTGACCTGGAGTATCGATAATGTTGATTTGGCAATCTTGCCACTGACAAGTTGTTGCAGCAGAAGTGATTGTGATACCACGTTCTTGTTCCTGCTCCATCCAGTCCATTTGGGAAGCACCATCATGAGTCTCTCCGATTTTATGTATCTTACCTGTGTAATATAGGATACGCTCTGTCGTTGTAGTTTTACCTGCATCGATGTGAGCCATGATTCCGATATTACGAATTTTCTCCAATGGGAACTCTCTTGGCATAACTTTCTCCTTCCCTTAATTACCAACGATAGTGAGCGAAAGCCTTGTTTGCTTCGGCCATCTTATGTGTATCGTCTTTCTTCTTGACAGATTGTCCATTTCCTTCAGCAGCGTCCATAATTTCGCCTGCTAATCTCTTTTCCATTGTTGGTTCATGTCTTAAACGCGCATAGTTTACGATCCAACGTAAGCCTAGTGTCAATTTTCTTTCTGCACTAACTTCTACTGGAACTTGGTAGTTTGCACCACCAACACGTCTAACCTTTAATTCTAAATTAGGCATTACATTTCCTAAGGCTTTTTCAAATACTTCCATAGGATTTTGGCCTGTTTTCTTTTCTATATCCGCAAATGCATCATATAGAATTGTTTGCGCAGTTCCGCGCTTACCATCAATCATGATCTTGTTAATTAACTTTGTAACTAACTTTGAATTATAGATTGGATCAGGAAGCACATCGCGCTTAGCTATATAACCTTTTCTTGGCATGTTCTATCTTCTCCTCTCTATCTTATTTAGGTTTCTTTGTACCATACAAAGAACGGCTTTGATTACGATCGTTTACACCAGCGCAATCTAATGTTCCACGAATAATGTGGTAACGAACACCTGGTAAATCCTTAACACGTCCACCACGAATCATTACAACAGAGTGCTCTTGTAAGTTGTGGCCAACTCCTGGGATATACGCAGTAACTTCCATACCATTGCTCAAACGAACACGGGCATACTTACGTAATGCTGAGTTTGGCTTTTTAGGAGTCATAGTACCAACACGAGTACATACACCTCTTTTTTGTGGACTGCTCACTTTAGTAGGTTTATTCTTTAAAGAATTGAAACCACGGTTGAGTGCCGGGGATTTAGACTTTGTAACTTTGTCTTTACGACCTTTGCGTACTAATTGATGAATTGTAGGCATTGTCTTTCTCCTTTCTCTCGTCTGTGCACACATTTCCAAGTGTGCCATTTCTTTCACTTAATTTAGGCTTTGCGCATAACAAAGCCTTTTTCAGTCAAGCCTAATCATTTTATATGCCTTATTTATCCTTGTCAACACGAAATCTAAATAAATTAAAAAAGTTGTAAATACAACATTTCAAAAAGAAAAGTCAGTGTATTTCACTGACTTATGCTTCTACTTCTGTTTCTTTTAATATATGTAATGCTAATACAGAAACTAATAGCGATGTTAAGAACATATATCCATAATTGATTGCGTCATTTTCATCAGAAGTTTTTGGTGCTTTCGAATAACGAATTGTTAATGCAGATCTTGTATCTTTTTGAACTGTAGTCTTAGCAGAGCCTGCTAATTTATCATCCACACGATATGTCACCATTTCATTTGGTTTTTCTAATTCTTTAACTTCAACGATTGTTCCTTCTTCAATATAGTCTAAAACAATCTCTTTATCTGTTGTTAGGAATTGACGATCCGCAATGACTACTTCTTTTGTTGTTTGTGGATTAAATGTCAAACGAACATTTACTTCCTTATCTTTAATCGCACTCACTCCAGAATCTACTGTATGTAGAATTGATATTTCTCCTACCTCAGCATTATTGTTTGGTGTGATTTGGAACCAAGGTCTAGAGATATTTTCAATTTCGACTGTGTTTTTCGTTGCACTTGTTTTTGTCATATAGAAGTCAATTGCTTTTTCTTGAACTTCATATGATACGCGTTTACCTTCTGTGAATGTAGGTAAGTTATTAAAGCCTGTAAATGACCAAGTATCACTATTTGTAGATACTATTTTTTCATCAATGACTTCCTTAATACCATATTCATCAATTTGTACCAAGGATAGTGTTGTTGTTTCTGGTCTATGTCCATCTTCGTTATTTCTATCATTCCATGAACCATTTACAACCATATCAACTGTTTCATAAACAAGTGTTGGATTATTTACTACTTCTTCTACTTCCTCAACTTGTCCTTCAACATTTTCTACTTCTACATATTCCACTTCAACAACTACATCATTTGAAGTAGCTTCATATTTTACTTTATCTTCTACTTTGATTTGATATGTTGCATTGAGTGTATATGTTTGTGCTTTGTTTTCGTTTATCACTGCCACAAAGTCAAATTGTACAAAGTGTCCTTGCAAATCGCTTGCATCATCCACATTTACATGAATGATATTATCTTTTAGGTTTACATAAGCACTTTCTATTGCTTTACCAGCTTCATTGTTTTCTTCTGATAGATCTTTTAAGCGAATGCTCGCAATATCTTTTATGCTTATTTCACTTGGAATGCTTTGCTCTAATGTAAAGCTTTCTGCATCCTTTGTTATATATGCATTGATAGAAAATGTTAGTTCATTCTCATAAATACCTTTTGCATAATCACTTTGATTTACATGTAATGAAATGGATGGTACTTGTTTTTCATTTGTGATTGTCACATGCATTTCTTCTGCATCTGTTTCAATTTTATGTATATATTCATCCGAAATATTTTTAACTTCTGTTTCAGAAATTGAATATTGGATATAGCTATACTTTAATAAACCATCATATTCAAGGGTTGGATGATCTGCGTCTAATTTTTCTTCATCGAATGATTGCAGTATTTCACCTTCTCCATTTTCAATTTTTAATACCTTCACTTTGATCGATGCATCCTTTGGCCAATCGATTGTGTTTGTGCCATCTGTGAATATTGCATCAACTTTTAGTGTATGTATTTTATATGCAACTGTTACAACATTTGATTCACGAATAGTTTCATTTTCTTCTTCGTCTTTCGCAGTGATCTTAGCACCACTTACAAATCCTGTATGTTCTTGTGCATATTTAATATTTGTTTCTTGAATTGTTTGCCAATTCTCTTTTTGTGCTTTTTTGTAATCTTTACTTGTCGCAAATACTTTTGTATTGTGCGCAGTATATTTTATTTGAAGATATTGATTTTGATATTCCTTTGCATCTTCAATAGAAATCACAAATCCATTATCTGTTTCTTCAAATATTGCATCTTCCACAATGATACTTTCTTCATCTTCGCGAATTACTTCTACATCAATCTTTTCATCATTTAATACAAATCCATAAGGTAATGTATCTTCAATAGAAATTGATTGTGCATTACCTGTATATGCTAGAAGTGAGAATTCAACAGATTCATCTGCTGCATCTAATTCACTATGTACATCACCATTAATTCTTTTTTCGATCTTTAAATTCTTTTCTTCTGATACAAGTGTAATTACCAAACTATCTTCTTCTACTTCCGTAAGGATATATGAATCATAGTCATCCGCATTGACACCTTGCTCATGCACAAAAAGCGTATCACCTTTTTCTAGTGCAACTTCTTGTATTTCTATGGAAGTATTATCTTTTGTGAATGTATTGGTTTCTCCAACCTTTTCCAATACAGAATTGCTATCCTTATATAAGTCGACAATTACTTCAGCTTCTTCTTCCCACTCTTTTTCATTGCCTTCACTATCAATCCACTTCTTTTCAATTGTTAAATTCTGTGTTGTTTCTTCTATCACAAATTGTTCAACATCTTCTGGAAGTGTAATTATATTTTGTTTATCAGTATCTTCTGCATTCGTCACATTTAGGGATAGAACCATAGAAAAGGATAAAAAAAGCACGGCTAGCAGAGTTGATATTTGCCTACGTGTTCTCTTTTCCATAACTTCCTCCCCCCTAAAAGTGATTTCTTTGTACTTATATTATACTTTTAATCTAATTTTCAAAAAAAGCGAAAAACATGCTTTCATAAGTGAAAAACAGTATTTTTTGGCTAAAATTAGCAATTTCACATTATATTGCGACATTTTTTCTATATTATACTTCGTGTTACAATAAACAATGAACATTGTAAAATGAGTAATACTAAAGAGGTGGTTTATGGCAAAGAAAGTTTGTGACTTCTGCCTAAGTGAAGGCAAAGGCCTATTCAGTGGTTTCGAAAAACTGGCTGATGGTCATTACATGTGCAGAGATTGTAAAAGTGTCATTCAAAAATATGATTTATCTTTAAAATATGATTTATTCCAATGTCTCGTTACAGCTCAAACAAATATGAAAGATATGATAATGGATGCATATCTTGAAAATAATAACGCTGATGAAACATTTGCGAAGTTTTTCCCTATGCCACCTATTCTCTTACATGGTGGAGAACGTTGCATCAATGTAAATAAAGCTTCTATTACTGTAGACAAAGATAGCATTCCACAAACAAAGGCTGTGCAAGCAATTGTTGATGTCGCAAAGAATACAATTCACAATGTATTCGATGCAACAACTGACAACAAAGAAACAGTCTATGGAACACTATATGAAACAGATGCTGCTTTATATTTCTTATCTGAGAATTTTGTGAATTGTCATCGCTTAGGATATATGGAAAGAAATAATTCTAACGATGATAAGATTATCGTTTCTACACCAACAAAAAAATTCACATATTCTGTTGACCACTCTGATCTATTCTATTTAAGAGAACGTTTCTATCAAAAAGTAAATGCGGCGAAACACAATAAACGTCAACACCTCATTTATATGACTAACGACAACAAAGTCACAATCACACCAGGTGTATATGAGATTCCTCGTAGTTTACGTCCAGGTAAATATAAAGTGAAGGCAATCAAAGATGCAGGACTTCATATTAAAGACCAACTTGGAAGAGTACGTGACTATTATGAAAATGAAGATCTTATTGATCTAAGTGATGGTGGCCAATTAGAGTGCACTGGTGAATACCAACTCCAATGGATTGGTGAAAATCCAGAAGAATAATTTTCAATATTTATAAATACATATAAAATAGTGATATGAGCATTCCTATAAAAGAAATATCACTATTTTTATTTATCTTAAGCATTCTTATTTTTATTATCTCTGTGATAAAAGACCAAAGACGCTTTCTAAACGGAATCTATTTCATCATTGTATTATTTACACTTTTCCTATTTGTGACACTCAATTATGGTGATACTGCTTTTGGAAAAACATTCATATTACTTTGTGTAATCTTTAGTTTAATGCTTGTATTTGTTGTGCCAATCTTATTAATCTTTAATGGATTTCGCATGATTAAAAATGAAGGATTTCGTTTTTCCAATTTATTATCACTTCTTTTTGGAGTACTAGTATTTGTAGGAGAAATCGCATTAGCTTCTGCATTATTTACACAAAATATACAATCGTCTATATTACGCTTTCTATTATTCGCTTTAGGATATGGTGTTTTATTCTTTTCCATTATTCTTCTCGCATTTATTTCTTATTCCATTATTATTGGGGTTTTACCGAAACGAGTTGACTATGACTATGTTGTATGTTTGGGAGCGGGATTAATTGATGGAGAAAGAATTGGAAAATTATTAGGCAATCGATTACTACAAGCGAAGAAAGTTTATGATCGCTCCATGTCCTCTTGCAAAATTATTGTTAGCGGTGGACAAGGCGCAGATGAGAAATTATCTGAAGCAGAAGCGATGAAAAATTATTTAGTAGAAAATGGCGTCAGTGAAAAAGATATCATCTTAGAAGATGAATCTAAAAATACATATGAGAATGTTTTAAACTCACAAGCAATTATTCAAAAAAGAAAAGGAAGACAATGGGTTGCGATAGTAACGAGTAACTATCATGTATTACGAGCCATGATTTATTGTCGAATGATTTCTTTTCCAGTTACTGGTATCGGTGCTAAAACTGCACTCTATTATTGGCCTAGCGCAATGATTAGAGAATATGTTGCATTGGTCAAAGAATATTTATTCATCTATGCGTCCATATATGTTTTAACTGGTGGCATATTGTACTTTATATCTCGTATCATTTAAAAAAAGTTATCTTGCGATAACTTTTATTGTTCAATACTCTCTGTATTTTCTTGTGGGATATATACAGAATAAATTGAATTTTCTACTTTCACCCAATTTGATAAATCAGGCATCCAAATATAATCTTTTGGAAGTAATATTTCTTGTTTAATCAAACTAGTAATTTCACTATCTGTATATGGTCCATATTTCTGTTTATCATGTTTCATGTAATACCAAATCTTATCCATATTAGCCTCCATCTGTAGCATCTGTGAATTTCACACTGATTTCGACAACATAATTACTATTGATATTAACTTCACGATTTGGATCAACCAATTCATATGCTTCTGGTAGTGGTGTCTGCGCTTTTATCTGATCATAAATTTGTCCATGCGTATATCTACCTTCTGCCAAACTTAATGTGCCAGATCCAATTGCATCACCTGTACTTTGATCAACGAATTTTATATCCACATGATATACAGGTAAATCATATGTCATCGTTGTTTCAGTTGGAGAACTATTCGTATATTTTTCATCATCACTAGCTGCTGTGATACTAATTGTGTGATAGGAGCCTCCAGTAAAGTTTTTACCAGTTGTATCATATTCAAGAACTGTTTCTTTTGTCTTTACTTCTTTTCCACCATCTACTGACACAAGATAATAATCCGCATTTTCTACAGGTTCCCAAATAATATTCCATGTATTTGGTGCAGTCAGTGCTTGTACGCCTGTTGGTGAAGATAATTGTACTGTCTTAGGCACATATGTGAATTTCGCAATTGATGCTTCACTTGGTTTATATTTTTCTTCATCTTGTGCATGTGCCACAATCGAAACGATATATTCTTGGTCTTTCACAAATGCGCTTGTTGGAACACTTACACTTGTGCCAGCTGATCTAGGAATCGTTGTATTGATGCTAGGATTAAATGTAATCTCATATGAGTTTGCATTTTTTACAGCATCCCAACGAATTTGCACATTCGTTGTGCTTTGATCAAAGATAATATTTTCTACTAAGCCCAATTGCTCAGCTTCTTTTTCTTCTGGAGTAGGTGTTTCTGCTACTTCTCCATATTGTTTATGTGTATTCTCTCCATAGCCATGAATGCCATTGGAACTATCAATTGCGATTAGTGTATCATCGTCCGCAGCTATAAATGATGAGTTTGTCCAACCCTTTACTGCTTTTTGTAAATCTTTGTCTTCCGTAACGATAGATACATCACCTGTACGATTTAGACCTGCAATAAAATCTTTTCCTACCGCAATATCTTCAATAGAATTTAACGTCGATACATCTACTTCAGAATTATCTGATAGTCTATATGCTTTTACTGATCCATCTATTTTTACTAATGCAATCATTGTTGAACTTAAGCCAACATTTTTAACACCTTCTGTGCCATCTAAAGATTGTGCATAATCTCCAGCAACTTTTAATATGCCTTCTGATGTCACACCAACAGTCACATCTTTTCCAGCATAAATAGATTTAATATTTTCCCAATCTTCTACTTTGCATGCTGTAGAACTACCAGAACATAACACTTCATTGTTTTGGTTCAAGGCAACTGTATGTGTATTACCTGCCGCAACCTTTTGAATATCTTTCCAAGATTTCACAATTGTGTCGCCGTCAGTAGTTAATACAGTTCCTTCTTTTGTTAGAGCTGCTGCATGACTTTCATATGCACTAACTTGGAGAATATCTTTAAACTCTTCTATATTTCCAAATTCTCCCCACACTTTTACATCGCCGTTTTCTTGGATAAACATTGTATATGTATCACCTTCTGCTAAACGATTTTCACGTGATAGAGATGCTGTTGTATTCTTTCCACTATTTAATAAAAGAATTAGCAAGGACAACAAGAGTGTTAATATTGCTACACCAGCAATGATAAACATTGTTGTTTTTTTCTTTTGTGCATCTGTCTTTGTGTTCTTTTTCTTTGGTGTATTTGTAGTTGATGATACAACTTCTGCACTATTTAATTGTGCTGTTCTTTCGCTTTGAGAAACATTTGATAATACTTGTGTATTCTCCCCTTGTATTACACCACCCACTGGCAACATATTATCCGCAACATCAATCACTTCAGTTTCCATGCCAGCTTTATTCATAAATGCGATTTCTACAGAATCTTGTAGTTTAGATAAATCTGGTAGAACAAGTGGTGCGGTATTATCAAACAATGAGTCTAAAGACACATGAAAAAGATTAGCGATATCTTTCAAACGCGATATTTCTGGTAAAATGCTTCCATTTTCCCAATGTATATAATCTGTCACATTGACACCAAGTCGATTCGCAATATCGCCTTGTGAATAGCCAAAGTGCTTTCTTAATAAGCTAAGCTTTTCAGGCAGTCTATTTACCATCTGATTCTCCTTTTGCCTTACCATTTTATATAGATGTTTATTTGTTTTCAACTTTCGACATTGAATTATTTGAGTAATTCTAAGCGAATTTGACTAACAGCATCATCCTTAAACTTAACAGTTATTTCATAATAGCTATATCCAAACCATGAAGGTTTTGGGAATCTGATTTCTACTTGATCATCTGTAGATGTGGCAGGAATCACTTCATCTTTTTCTAGTGTTTTTAGGAATGTATCTTTCTTCATACCTATCTTTAAACCTTTAGGCATTTCAAAATCCACTTCATTCCAACTAAATATTGTTAAACCTGTCACAAAACTATCTTCAATTGGCACAGTATTATCTGTAGGAGATAATATCGTTACAGCTTTTAATTCCACATCTCCTTTTTTCAAACTGATAATTTTAGGAATATCGCCAACTTCATATACAACTTCATTTTTTGTATTACCTGCTGTATTAACCGTCCAGCCATGTTGGACAAAGCGATAGATTGGACATGGTAAATGATAATATTGTCCATCTAATAAAATCGCATGGTCATCCATCTTATCTAATAGATAGCCTGGCCCAATATCTTCATGCATCAATACTTCCATTTCTGGCTCATCCCACACAAAAGTATGTCCGCTACTTGGCGTTATTTCCGTTTCCTCACTTTTTTCTTCAGAGTGTCTAAATGTATCACGCATCCAGTTTGCGATTTGGTATCTAAACACAAACCCAATCGCAAAAGACGCAACGATGATTAAAATCCACCACGGAAATTTTTGTGCGTGGGTTTTATTCAATTGCGCATTTATTTCATCTAGTTCACTAGGCTCTCTATTTATCCTCTTTATTGTCTTCATCCGTTTCCTCTATTAAATATATTGGTCTCTTTTTTACTTCTATATATGTTTTTGCGATATATTCTCCAATGATGCCTATGCATAATAATTGCACACCACTAACAAATAATATGATACATACGGTACTTGCCCATCCACTTGTTGGATCTCCATACATCAACTTTCTAATTACCACAAATAGAATTCCAATAACTGAAAGCACAAACATACATAGGCCAAGTCCAGATGCGAATAATAATGGACTTGTTGTATATCCTATAATTCCATCTATTGCATAACGCCAGAGATTTTTAAAACTCCATTTTGTTTTACCACCTTTGCGTTTGATATTTTCGTATTCTATCCATTTCGTAGAATATCCAACCCAGCTAAAAATACCTTTCGAAAAGCGATTCACTTCTGACATTTCTAAAATGCCATCCACCATCTTACGACGCATGAGTCGATAATCTCTTGCGCCATCCGCAATTTTTGTGTCAGATAGTTTATCCATAATTTTATAGAAGCATCTTGCGAAGAAACTTCTTAAAACTGGCTCCCCACTTCTTGTGGTTCTTTTTGCGGCAACACAGTTTACATTTTCCTTTTCCATGATTGCCATCATATCCAACATCAATTTAGGTGGGTCTTGTAAATCAGCATCGATAATTACTACATAATCTCCCTTTGATGCTTTTAAACCGGCATACATCGCAGCTTCTTTTCCAAAATTTCTGCTAAAAGAGATATATTTATATTCTTTATTACTATTGTGATATTCACGTAATATCTCAAGTGTTTTATCACTGCTTCCATCATCCACAAAAATATATTCTGCATCTAAAGAATATTTTTCTTTTATTTCTTCTACTACTACTTCTAATTCTTTTCGGAAGTCATACAATACATCTTCCTCATTGAAGCATGGAATAATTACACTTAATTTCATATCTCTCCTAGTTAATATATTATATCAATACTTTTGAATTGAAAAAAATGGTAAAAAAGAATATATAATATTATAAATGGAGGAATATAACATGTCTGAAGAAAAGAAAGATTTAACACAAGCTATTCTAGGAGAAGACGGTAAACTTGACGCTGAAGACGTAAAACGCATCAGCGATGATGTAAAAGGTGCTGCTACTGACCTAAAAGACAAAGTTTTAGGTGAAGATGG